>NZ_CFQZWI010000009.1:0-51154 GCF_986127675.1 Holdemania sp.
CGCCGCTTTGCGACATACACTTTCTATGCGGGAGCGCGATTCCTTAAATTTGATGAACTTGGCGTCAGACTCTAGGAAAACACAGGCGAATATGATAAAATAACGACTGAAAAAGAAGCAATCACAGAATCAATTTCTGATGAAAAAGGAGAGATAACTATGTACAAGCGCATCCTGCTCAAACTCAGCGGAGAAGCTCTGTCCGGACAGGGAACCAATTTCGATCCCGAAATTCTGAAATCGCTGGCCAGCCAGATCAAGGAAATTCAGGATCTGGGTGTTGAAATTGCGATCGTCGTCGGCGGGGGCAACTTCATCCGCGGCAAAATGGCGGAAAAAATGGGGATTGAGCGTGTTCAGGCCGACTACATGGGCATGTTGGCAACAGTGATCAACGCGCTGGCGATTCAGAGTTCGCTGGAACAGATCGAAGTGCCGACGCGTGTGCAGACCGCGATTGAGATGAACAAGGTCGCCGAACCGTTTATTGCCCGCCGGGCGATCCGGCATCTGGAAAAGGGCCGCGTCGTGATTTTCGGCGCCGGCACTGGCAGTCCGTTCTTCTCGACCGATACGACTGCGGCGCTGCGGGCTTCCGAGATTAAAGCGGACGTTATTCTGATGGCGAAAAACGGCGTTGACGGCGTGTATTCCGCGGATCCGAAGCTGGATCCCAATGCGGTTAAATATGATCGCCTGACGTATATGGATCTGATTCAGAAGGGACTGGCGGTCATGGACACGACTGCGACCTCCATGTGCATGGACAACCACATCGACCTGATCGTCTTCAATATGAATCAGGAAGGCAACATCAAGCGCGCCGTCATGGGCGAAAGCATCGGCACAATCGTAGAATAAACAGGGAGGAATCATACGATGATGAAAGAAATACTGGATAACAGCCGTTCTAAAATGCAGAAAGCGATCGACACGTTCAGCGAACATCTGGAAACCATCCGCACCGGCCGCGCCAACGCCGGCATGCTTGCGGGGGTGGAAGCCGATTACTACGGCTGTCCGACGCCGATCAATCAGATCAGCTCGATCACCGTGGTTGAAGGCCGCCAGCTGGTCGTCAAGCCGTACGACTCGAGCTCGTTAAAAGCGATCGAACATGCGATCAACAAGTCGGATCTGGGATTAAATCCGCAGAACGATGGTTCTGTCATCCGCATTAACGTTCCAGCTCTGACGGAAGAAACCCGCAAGGAATTATGCAAGAAGGTTTCCAAGCTGTCGGAAGAAGCGAAGATCGCGGTCCGCAACCTGCGCCGGGATGCGAATGAAATCGCGAAGAAAGACGACACGCTGACGGAAGACGCAGAAAAAGAATGTCTTGAAAAGATTCAGAAGCTGACGGATGAAATGATTAAGAAAGTTGATTCCATCGCGGCTGAAAAAGAAAAAGAAATCATGACAGTGTAACGGCAAAGCTCACCTTGTAGTGAGCTTCTTTGATAAGGAGCAACGGTATGGAAGAAAAAATTAGACATGTAGCGATTATTATGGACGGCAACGGACGCTGGGCGAAAAAGCAGGGCAAGGTCCGCACGGCCGGTCATTACCAGGGCGTGGAAAATGTGCGCAACATCGCGATCGCTGCCAACGATCTGGGAGTGGAAGTGCTGACGGTGTTCGCCTTTTCGACGGAGAACTGGAAGCGCCCGGAGGAAGAAGTCAGCTATCTGATGAAGCTGCCGTCGGTCTTCTTTAAACGGTTCCTTAAGGAACTGATGGAAAAGAACATCCGGATCACGATGATCGGTGAAATGGATCAGATCCCGAAGGAGACCGCCAGGGTGCTCCAGGCGGCGATCGACGATACGAAGGCCAATACCGGCATGATCCTGAACTTCGCGATGAATTACGGCGGCCGGCGGGAAATTGTGTTAGCCGCCCAGGCGTATGCCCGCGACGTGCGCGACGGCAAGGCCAGCGATACGATCAGCGATGAGCAGTTCGGCCAGTATTTAATGGGCGCGCAGTTTCCGCCGCTGGATCTGTTGATCCGCACCAGTGGGGAATACCGGATTTCTAATTTCCTGCTTTGGGAAATTGCGTATGCCGAAATGATCTTTGTCGATGAAGCCTGGCCGGAATTCACGCCGGAGCTGCTCAAGCAATGTCTGGATCAGTTCAGGCAGCGTGACCGGCGGTTTGGAGGCGTCAAGTGAAACAGCGCATCCTGACGGCGGCGCTGATCATCGCGGTCGTTTTGCCGCCGTTAATTCTGGGCGGGGCGCTGATCGACCTGTTGATGTTGTTCTGTCTGGTCACGGGGGCGTATGAAATCACGCATTGTCTGAAGACACCGCGGAAAAATGGATTGATGATCGCAATGATCGCGGTCATGATCGGTTTGGCGTTAGTCGGCCCGGAGTGGCTGGGTGCCGGTCTGGCGCTGACGCTGGTGCTGCTGTTTGCGGCGTCCATTGCGGATCCGCAGCTGAATCTGAACGATATCACGCTGGTTTTCGCGATGCTGACGGTGTTCGTCATGGCTGTGCGCTCGATCATTTCGATTTATGACCGGAACTCGTGGCTGATGATGTATGTGATTCTGGCAACCTATCTGACCGATACCGGCGCTTACTTCTGCGGTTATTTCTTCGGCAAGCATAAGCTGATCGAACGGATTTCCCCAAAGAAGACGGTTGAAGGCGCGATCGGCGGCTGGCTGTGCGGGACGGCAGGAGCGTTTATCTTCGCCTGGGCGATGCTGCCGGAGCTGCCGTTGGGCTTGGCCCTGTTTGGAGCGGCGACGATGGCGGTTGTCGGACAGCTGGGCGATCTGGCGTTCAGCCTGATCAAGCGGCATGTCGGAATCAAGGACTTCGGTTCGTTCCTTCCCGGACACGGGGGGATTTTGGACCGGATCGACAGCTTACTGTTTAACTTATTGTATTTTACGCTGATTTTAGCGATGGTGGTGTAATATGAAACGTTGTTGTGTATTGGGCGTGACCGGCTCGATCGGTGTGCAGACGGTTGACGTTTGCACAGCGCATCCTGAAGCCTTTCAAATCACGTCGATCAGCGCGGGCCGCAACATCCCGCAGCTGAAAAAACTGATCGCGCAGCTGCCGCAGTTAAAGGCGGTCTGCGTGCAGGAGGAAGCGGATTGTCAGCGCCTGGCTCAGGAATATCCTGATCTGGAATGGGTCTGGGGAGAAACCGGGCTGCTGCGCTTAAGCGAACGCGACGATTACGACGTGCTGGTCAACGCGCTGGTCGGTTTTGTCGGCCTGAAGCCGACGCTGCAGGCGATTGAAGCCGGGCACGATATCGCGTTGGCGAATAAGGAAACGCTGGTCGTGGCCGGAGCCTTTGTCAACGCTGCCTGCCGTAAGCATCACGTGACGCTGCTGCCGATCGACAGCGAGCATTCCGCGATTTTCCAATGTCTGCAGGGCAGCCGCAGGGAACAGCTGAGCCGGCTGATCATCACGGCCTCCGGCGGCAGCTTCCGCGATAAGACGCGCGAAGAACTGCGGGGGGTGACGGTCGCTCAGGCGCTGGCGCATCCGAACTGGTCGATGGGCGCTAAAATTACGATCGACAGCGCGACGATGATGAATAAGGGGTTTGAGGTCATTGAAGCGCACTGGCTGTTCGACGTCGATTTTGATCATATCGACGTGCTGATTCATAAAGAAAGCGTGATCCATTCGCTGGTCGAATACCAGGATCACGCTGTGATCGCCCAGCTGGGCACGGCTGACATGCGGCTGCCGATTCAGTATGCCCTGAGCTACCCTGAACGGCTGGAGCTGTTCAACAGTCAGCCGCTGGATCTGGCCGCGGTCGGAACCCTGCATTTTGCCCCTGCCGATTTTGCCCGCTATCCGCTTTTGGGGTTAGCATATGAAGCAGGAAGAAAACAAGGAACGATGCCGGCGGTAATGAATGCCGCCAATGAGGAAGCCAACGCTGCATTCCGTGAGGGGAAAATTTCATTTTTAGACATTGAGGAGCTGGTGATCGACGCCTGCCGCACACTCGCTTTCACGGAAACACCATCCCTGGATGCGATTTTTGAGGCGGACCGCCAGGCCCGTGAATTTGTGAAATCACATCTGAAAGGAGCCTAAGCAATGGCAATTTTGTATTTTATCATCCTGCTTTCCGTCATTATCATCGTGCATGAATGCGGTCATCTGATCGCTGCGAAGTGTTTCCATGTTTATTGCGGAGAGTTTTCAATCGGTATGGGACCGAAGCTGTGGGCCTGGAAGGGCAAGGAAACGACTTTCACGCTGCGCGCGCTGCCAATCGGCGGTTACGTCGCGATGGCAGGCGAGGAAGGCAGCGAGTTTGAAGGCGTGCCGCACGAGCGGACGATCAAGGGCGTGTCGCATTGGAAGCAGATTGTCATCATGCTTGCGGGTGTGATCATGAACTTCGTGCTGGCCTGGCTGATCTTCGCTTCGATCATCCTGATCAACGGCAGCTACAACATCGCGCCCAAAGCGGTGGTCGGCGGCGTGGTCGAAGGATCGCCGGCGGAAGCCGCGGGCTTTGTCGAGGGCGATGTGATCACCAAGGTCGTGTTCGCTGACGGAACCGTCGTCAAGCCGTCCAACTTTTATGAGATCCTGACGTATTCGATGGACAATACCGAGCCGGTGACCTACACGCTGAAGCGCGGCGATGAAACGCTTGAAAAAACGGTGACGCCGGTGTATAACGAACAAGAACAATCGTGGCTGGTCGGAATCAAAATTCCGCCGGCGACGCAGGTCAAGACCACGCTGCTCAACAGCGGTTATTACGGCGCTCAGTATATGGGGCAGACCGTGAAAGAACTGGTCACCGCTCTGACCCGCTTAGTCAAGGGGATCGGCTTTGAAGACCTGTCCGGGCCGGTCGGAATTTATCAGGTGACTGAGCAGCAGGCCAGTCTGGGATTACAGAACTACATTCTGCTGATCGCGCTGTTGTCGCTGAACGTCGGCGTCTTCAATTTGCTGCCGCTGCCGATCTTAGACGGCGGACGGATTCTGCTGGTGATCGTTGAGATGATTATCGGCAAGCCGCTGAATCAAAAGCTGGAAGCCGGAATCACGGCGGTCGGCGTCGCGCTGGTGCTGCTTTTGATGGTCTACGTCACATGGCAGGATCTGATGCGGTTGTTTATCTGATAGCTTCATTTCCTCAAAGGCGAGGAAGGCATAGAAATAAACAGGAGGAACGAACATGAGTATTTTAGTCACAGGCGGCACCGGCTTCATCGGCAGCCACACAACGGTGGAACTGATCAACGCCGGCTACGACGTTGTCATCATCGACAACCTGGTCAATTCCTGCAAAGGCGTGATCGATCGGATTGAGAAGATCACAGGCAAGCGTCCGCGCTTTTATGAAAACGATCTGTTGGACAAAGCCGCGGTCGAAAAGGTATTTGAAGAAAATGAAATCGAAGCGGTCATTCATTTCGCCGGATTAAAAGCGGTGGGCGAATCGGTGACGATTCCGCTGACGTATTATCATAACAATCTGACCGGTACGCTGATTCTGTGCGAGGTCATGAAGGCGCATAACTGCAAGAAGATCGTATTCTCGTCCAGCGCTACGGTCTACGGCGATCCGCATAAGGTGCCGATCACAGAGGACTTCCCGCTGTCGACGACCAATCCGTACGGGTCGACGAAGCTGATGATCGAACGGATCTTAAGCGACGTGTTCGTTTCCGATACGGAATGGAGCATCATGCTGCTGCGCTACTTCAATCCGATCGGCGCGCATAAGAGCGGGCTGCTGGGAGAAACGCCAAACGGCATTCCGAACAATTTAGTGCCGTACATCGCCCAGGTCGCGACTGGCAAGCGTGAATTCCTGCGGGTCTGGGGCAATGATTACAATACGGTCGACGGAACCGGCGTGCGCGATTACATCCATGTCGTCGATCTGGCGCTGGGCCACATCAAAGCCGTGGAATACGTGCTGAAAAACAAGGGCGTGGAAGCGGTCAACCTGGGAACCGGCCACGGCTATTCCGTGCTGCAGGTCAAGGACGCCTTCGTCAAAGCGAGCGGCAAAGAAATTCCGTTCAAGATCATGCCGCGCCGGCCGGGGGATATCGCAACCTGTTACGCCGATACGACCAAGGCGAAGAAACTGCTGGGCTGGAGCGCCCAGTATGGCATTGATGAAATGTGTCAGGATTCCTGGTATTTCCAGCAGCAGAATCCGGACGGTATCACCGAATAACAAGACAGGAGCGAGGAAGCGGTCAAAACGACCGCTTTTTTTTGATAATTGGCGGTGAAGACGATCGGTAGGTCTGAAGGGAGGTCAGAAAAAATTCGGGAGGAATAAGGGGGAGCAGCGCCTGAGGATTGCCGGTTCATCAGAAAGTTTAAGAAATTGAACTTTTCGTTGATGGATAACATCATGTGAAAATGTTATCATGAAGACGGAGGGAAGGAAAATGAAAAAATTGATCATTAGTATTCTGTCTTTATTGATGGCCGTGTCGCTCACAGCGTGTTCGTCAGCCAAGGAAGAAACCTTTGAAGGCTCAGCGCAGGGATACGGCGGAACCGTGACTGCCAAGGTTACGTTCAAAGCCGACAAGATTATCGCGGTTGAAGTCAAGGCGCCGGATGAAACCGAAGGCGTCGGATCCCGGGCAGCCGAAGAACTGCCGGAGAAAATTGTTGCGGCCAACAGCGCGGACGTGGACGTTGTCGCCGGCGCGACGATGACATCCAAAGCGATCCAGTCTGCCGTGCGCCAGGCGGTAAACAAGAAAAACGGACAAACGGAAACGGCGGTTCATTTGAATGCCGGCACCTATTCCGCAGTTGTCACAGGTCACAATGGTGAAATGACAATTGAAACGACCGTTGATGAAACGTCGATCAAGGAAGTCAGGGTGATCGAGCACACAGAAACGTTTGGCATTGGCTATGGATCCGTGATGACGCCGGTTGAAGTCTTGTCGGAGCGGATCGTAAAACATCAGACAGTCAGCGTTGATAACGTCTCGGCGGCGACCGTGACGTCTTCCGCAATTAAGGCCGGCGTCCGGGACTGTCTCACTCAGGCCGGGGCTGAGGAAACGGCGTTCAGCGAACCGGCACCGATTGCGAATCCGACGGAAAGCGAATATACCGTAGATATCGCGGTCGTCGGCGGGGGAGCTGCGGGACTTACGGCAGCCAATACGGCGCTGGATGAAGGAAAATCGGTGCTCCTGGTTGAAAAAACGGGAATCACTGGAGGATCCACCGTGCAAAGCGGCGGCAATATTTTCGCTGCCGAGACAGCGGCGCAGAAGGCAAACGGCGTGGAAGACAGCGCTGAGGAGCTTTATCAGTTTTTAATGAGCTATGATGAGGACCATCTGTTGAATGAAAAGATGATTCATGACTATGCCTATGGTATCGGCAAGGACTTGGATTATCTGGCCGATAACGGCGTTGCCGTTACCTATGTGACCACCGCCCAGCCGACGCTGACGCCGAACCGCCTGCATTTGACAAGCCCGAAGAATGAAATTGCTTCCGGGATTGGCGGCGGGATTACCGTGCCGCTGACAAAGTCAATGCTGGAAAAGGGCGGAACTTTACTGCTGGAGACTCGCGCAGAAACACTTCTGACGAATGAACAGGGAGAAGTCATCGGCGTTCAGGCGGTGAATCAGGCGGGCGAAACCGTAACGGTGAAAGCCAAAGCGGTGATTCTGACAACTGGCGGCTATGGCTCAAACCCAGAGATGACAGCGCGGTTCGCGGCGTTTAATCCAATTTTCAACTCTGCCGCCAGCAGCACCGGCGATGGTCTGACGATGGCCGGCAAGGTCGGCGCACAGATCTTTGAGTCCGACGGCATGCAGCTGCAGTATGTCGACTTCAATACTGGTGAAACCGGCAGTACCGCCTCCGGACTGGTGGTCGATATGAAGGGAAACCGGCTGGCGAACGAACACAGTTATCAATCTGTTTCCGCAGAAGCCTTTAAGCGTGAAAACAATGCGGTGAATTACTATATCACAGCGACGCGGGACGGCGTCTGCGCGGAAAGCTATCCTACTGTCCAGTATGGCGTCACGCTGGAAAACGCGGTCAAAGCATCCAGCCTCGATGAGCTGGCAGCCTTGATCAAAGCCGATCCGGAAACGCTGAAAGCCACTGTCGCGCGCTATAACGAGTTATGCGAAAAAGGAACGGATGATGATTTTGGCAAGCCTTCCGACTATCTGATTCCAGTCGAAGGTGATACCTACTATGCCTTTGCCCGCTATCCGGTTGCGGCGGCGACCTTCGGAGGGTTGGTTATTGACGAAACCGGGCATGTCCTGAATCAGGAGAATCAGGCGATCTCCGGTCTGTACGCGGCAGGAGAAGTCGCGCTGACCGGCGTGTTTGCCAACGTGTATCCAAGCTGCGGTTTGGCGATCGGCAATTCAATTCACATGGCCCGCAACGCGGCAGCGGCCGCCTGCGGAGAATAACAGAAAACGGCGCTTTGCTTTCGCGCCGTTTTCTTGTTACAATGAAATCATGAATATTAATGAGCTGAAATATTTTATTAAGGTCGCGGATCAAGGAAGCTTATCCAGAGCGGCCAATGAATTGTATATCTCCTATCAAGGTCTGTCGAAGTCGATCAAGAACCTGGAAACGGAGCTGGATTGTCCCTTGTTTGAAAAGCTGGGGAGTGGTTACAAACTGACGGAATATGGCGACGAACTGTATCCTGCCGCAAAGCGGATCGTCAGCGAATGGGAGACGCTCCAGCTTTCCTTAAACCAGATCCAGCGCCGCCGCCATCAGTTTTATCACATCGGTGTGGCGATGGGCGTCGACACGCCGTTCGTCAATTTTCGCAGCCAGCTCGATCAGTTTCTGAGAAAGCATGGCAACGTCGTCATGATCGACGCCTGGGATTCCTATTGTGAGGAAAAGATTGAAAGCGGAGAACTGGATATCGCAATCACGTTCGGGCCGGTGGATGACGTGCGTTTCGACTGCACGGTGCTGCATCAGGGAACACTGGCGGCCCTGGTGCATCCGGAAAACGTTCTCTCAAATAGAAAAAGCCTGCGGATTCAGGATTTAGCGGATCAAAAGATCATCACCGTAAACCGTTACTTCCGAAATTATGATATTTTGATGCAGGCCTGTCAAAGCTGCGGCTTTAAGCCGAGAATTGTGTTGAATACCGTAAATTTAACCGCGACGCTGTTCGGTTATCAGGACAGGAAGGCGATCGGGATTTCCAACAATCTGTGTTATCCGACGGAGTCCATTGGAGAATACAAGGTGATTCCCGTGCTGGATCAGAAGACGACCTGTCAGATCAATCTTTTAATTCATCCCAGGCAGCGCAAAAATAAGGCGATTCAACAGCTGAAGCAAGAGCTGCTGCAATGCTTTTTCATCAATACCGACGTTAAGTGTTGATACCATCATTCTGGAAAAGGGCAGGGAATTGAAATGAGCTGGCCCGGCGCAATAGGGATAAGCGGAAAAAATGGTCAGATCAAGCTTGCGGTAAAGGTTGACGAGTTCAGAATTTCTCAGAACATTTTGAACTGAAAAACGGAGGTTATCGGCATTTTTTCCATAGAAGGCGGTCTTTTTGACCGTTTTCATTTTATGAAGAAACAGATTTGCAAGCTTTTTTAAATCCAAAGAGGAAAGAAACAAGGGGAGAGAAAAACAAGGGGAGAGAAAAACAAGGCGGTGTCGAGATGAATAATTTACCATAGTAAACCTTGTTGCCAAATGAGGACTATGGTACAATGATACCAGTGGCAAAGGAGGAGTTTTATGCCCCGATACGATCAGTTGTTTCAGGAAATTGTCCACACGATCAAAGAAGATTACGCCGGCTTTGCGATGTGCCGGGATCACCACGATCCACGTCCTTACGTCCATACCATCGGGACGGCGTTTATGAAAAAAGAATTGGATGCGGATTTGTTTTTCCGTCAGGTCAATCAATATCTTGCGGAAACCGGCGACCGCAACCTGCGTTTTTTGCGGCATCCCGGCCCGGATTACCAACCCTTTACCAACGGCTTTTTCACCCGACGCAAAGGCGAGGTACTAATGGTCAGCGAGGTGCATCAGGAAGATCAGCTGCAGCCAAAGGACGAGATTATCGCGATCAACGGCCAGCCGCTGTGTTTTTATACGGAAACATTGAAAAAGCGGGTGTTCTATTCTGATCAGAATGACCGTCAGATCTGGACGGGGTTTTTGAAAATGGCCGATCAGATTACGGTGCGCCGGAACGGACAGACCTGGGTTATGCCGCTGCGTCGTTTTGCCAGGACAGAAGTGCTGAAAACAAATACGATAGTCGTTGAAGAGGGGAGTGCGGTGCTTAAAATCGAGCGGATCGACGAAACCCTGGAACGACTGGTGGAAGAAAACAGAGAGCTGCTGACGAAGGCGGATTCGATCATTCTGGATCTCAGGCGCTGTGAGGAAGGGTGGGAATCGTCGATGTTCTGCCTGCTGCCGTATATTTTGGATCAACCGGTACCGGTGTGCGAGGTCATGGAAGGGCAGGGACTTCTGACCCATTATACCGGGAAAAATTGCCATCGCCGGATTGATCAGCTGAAGACGATGATGACGGACCCGGATCTGGCTCCCATCGCATCCGAAATGATCGAAGAACTGGAAGCGAAAGCGGATCTGGGCTGGGTTCTGGAAACAGAAGCTGATTGGGGCGCAGAGGAAGACGCGCTGATTCAGCCGGTTAAGCCGGAGCGCAGAACGGTGCTGATCACCGATCTGTTTACCGCCGGGGTCGCGGAAGAGCTGGCCGATCTGGCCTCCCGTTCATCACGCTGCACTCTCGTCGGAAGACAAAGCAGCGGCCGTTATCAAACCTGCAATCTGATCTCCGTCGTATTTGACGATTTGTTTCAGCTGGATTATCCGATCAGCCGCCGCCAAGCGTGGACAAGAGATCAGCCGGCGGGCGTGCCTTGCGATATTGAAATCGAATGGACGCCGCGGGAATGTGATGAAGATCTTCTGATGATCAAAGCCAAAGCGGCTGCCAAGGATACGGACAATTAAAAAAATTTTAAAACAGGAGAAAATTCAACAGGAGAAAATTGAACAGGAGAAGATAAATCAGGAGAAAATACAAAAGCCAGCGGCTGCGGCGGGATTCCCGTTTCACAGCTTCCGGCTTTTTTCTGTATAAAAAGACGCCGGAACCGTTCACGTTGTTCCGTCGTCCAGATTTTATTCCTCGCTGATGAACTGACCTGCCAGCCGGCCATGCGTCACCGCCATGCCAATCGAGTTGCCTGCGCATGGCGTGGAGTAGCCTAAGCCGTAGCGTCCGCCCAGGCAGTTGCCCGCGGCATACAGCCCTTTGATCTTCTTGCCGCTCATGTCCAGCACGTTCTGGCGTTTGTCGGTGACCAGACCGGACATCGTGACCATCATCGGCGTCGGCTTGTCGTTCTTCTCGCTCTTGACCGCGTAGAACGGGGCTTCGTCGACTGGAATCATGCAGGAGGCGTCTTTGCCGTAATCGGTGTCCTTGCCCGCGTAACAAAGCTGGTTATAGGCTTCGATCGAGGCCAGGAAGGTTTCTTTCGCCGCCCCGGCATAGCCCAAGTAGTCCGCCAGCTCCTCCAGCGTGTCCGCCTTGATGACGGTTGATTCCATACGTTCAGCGACGGTGCAGCCGCGGATGGTGCCGCCTTCCGGTCCGCTGACCAACGCATCCATATCGTTGATCAGATCAATGTAATACTGCGGCCGGCCGGCGTTCGGTCCGCCGTGCTCCAGCCCCGAAGCACAGACCGATTTCAGCCATTTCTTATCGGTAACTAAGCACAAGGTGCCCTCCGGCTGACGGGCGCAGGCGGTTTGCGCCGCGGAGAGGTTGCCTTCATTGGTAAAGCGCTCGCCCTCGCTGTTGAGCCACAGCATCGCGTTGCAGCCCCAAGGACCGCTCGGACCGCCGCCTAAAAGCATGCTTCCGCGCGGCGCCGGTTCGATCATGCCGCCGGCCCAGCAGCCCATCTTGACCGCTTCACCCTTGCGTCCGCCCATGAAGGAGAAGAAGTCCGGCTGTTCGCCGCCGGCCCGCTCAAAGCGTTCCATGTATTCGTTCAATAAGGCCCAGCACATATCCGCGTTGCCGGCATAATCGCCGCCGCACAGGATCGCGCCTTTGGTCGTATTGAATTTAATATAGCTGCCGTCGCTCGCTTTGCCCGCGACGCCGATGATGTCTTTCGCCTCGTTTTGAAGCAGGACGATGGCTTCCGTACCGTAGTACCACTCAGCCCCCAGCTGCTTTGCCTTGTCGATGCAGGCCTGGTTGATCAGCGGCAGCACCGAGTTTGCCGCGACGCCCTGGATCGGCTGGTCGTTGTACTGCCCCATAAACTGCGCTGTGGCCGCCCAGGTTTTGGTGCCCGGGGTCATCGGGTAATCGTAGCGCAGGCAGTCGTACATGTCGTTGCCGGCCTGAATTTTCTCATAATCCATGTTCGCCTGCATGATCAGCCAGCCCTCTGGCGTATTGTCATACGTGTAGGCCTTGGGATCAACGCCCATTTCCTTGGCGACTTCCAGCATGTGATCGAGGGTTGGGCCGGAATTGTGGACGTAAGACTTGACGATCGCCGGGAAGCAGCGGCCGCCGGAACGGGTGACGAATTCGTTGACGACTTCGCCCAGATCATAGGTGCCGAAGCCGATCTCCTGCTGGAGCTTGGAGTTGAACGCGCCGATATCTTCGCCATACCAGGTAAACAGGTCTTCCTCCATCCGCTCTAAGACTGCGACTTTCAATCCCGCTTCCGCAGCAGCTAAGGCCGCCTGTACGCCGGCGTGACCGCCGCCGACAACGACGACGTCGACATTGACTTCCTTAGCATAATCGCTGATGACCGGAGCTTCGCCGAGCCAGTCGCCCGGGCCTGAATAACCGGTGATCCGACCGGTTGGCGTGGACGGTGTGGCCGAGGCGTCCGGGGATGCGGTAGGGGTCGTGGATTCCGTGCTGCAGCCGGCTAACAGACCTGCGGCGGCGACGCCAAACGCACTGGCAGCGGCGCCTTTAATGAAATCACGACGGGAAATTCCTTTTTTGTAACTCATAAGTTCTCCTTCCTCATAATAATTTAATCAGATAAAATATTTACCATAGTAAAATAATTTATCTGTGAATATCTTATCACAATAGTTTATTGGAGTAAATTAGTATTCAAAAGTTTGTCCTGGAAGTTTCGACAAAGTTTGACTTTCTGAAGTGATTGCATGATAATTGATTCGGTGATGATATTATGACGATGAATAAAAATGCCGACAGGTCGCTGATTCTCGATTCCATGCCGGTAAAGCAGGCTTTAATCCGCCTGGCGGTTCCTTCCATCCTGGCCTCGATGGTCACAACAATCTATAATATCGCGGATACGTTTTTCATCGGTCAGCTGCACAACACGGCGATGATTGCGGCGACAACGGTCGCGATGCCGATCATGATGCTGACGCACGCGTTCGGCGAGTCGATCGGCGTCAGCGCCGGCAGCTATATTTCGCGGCAGCTGGGGGCGGGCCATCGGGATCAGGTCAGCCGGATTGTTCAGACGACGATGACGCTGGTCGTTTTGATCTCCATCGTGCTGCCCATTTTGTTTATTACTTTCCTAGGTCCGTTGTTGGGAATGTTCGGAGCGGAAGGCGACGTCACGATGTATGCGGCGCAGTATGTGACGATTTTACTGGTCTTTGCGTTTTCGCAGATCATCAAGCTGACGATCGTCCATCTGTTAAGAGCGGAGGGCGACGTGAATTTTCCCATGGCCGCGATCTTTGCCGGGGTGGTGGCGAATCTGATCCTTGATCCGATTTTTATGTTTGACTGGGGTTTGAATTTAGGGATCGCCGGCGCGGCGTGGGCAACGGCTGCGGCCCAGTGTCTGTCGTTGGTCATGTTGTTGGGGAGGTTGTTGTTTAAAGCTGAGGCTGTGCGCTGGAATCCGCGGGTATGGATGCTGGATAAAGCGGCGGTGCAGGAGATTCTGAGCCTGGGGGTGGCGGTGTTTGCCCGCCAGGCGCTGCCGAGCGTCACTTACAGCTGTCTGGCAATGCAGGCCAGCGTGTATGGAACCGATTTTCTGGCAGGGATCGGCATCGCGAAGAAATGTCTGAATTTAGTCATGTTCGCGATCATCGGCTTCGCGCAGGGGTTCCAGCCGTTTGCAGCGTATAATTACGGTGCCGGCAACCGGCCGCGGCTGAAGCAGGCGCTGAAAAGCGCCTTGACATGGGTAACGGTATACGGCTGTTTTGCGGCGGTCTTCTATCTTACGCTGGCGCCGCAGATCGTGCAGATCTTCTCCCGCGAGGCGGCGGTTATCGAAATGGGCCGGATGATGCTTTATGGCTATGCGGTCTCGATGCCGGTCGTTGGAGCTTATAATATCGCGGCGGTGCTGCTGCAGGCGCTGGGAGAGAAGCGTTCGGCGTTCTTTTTGTCGATCGCCCGCCAGGGTTTGTTTTATATTCCGATCATCTGGGTTCTGCCGACGCTGCTGGGCAAGCTGGGCATCTTCATGGCGCAGCCCTGCGCCGATTATCTGACGATCCTGACGGTGATCTTCTTGTGCCGGCATTTATTTGTCGATTTGATGAAAGGTTAATATTGGTAAGGAAAAACAGGTTTTAACGCGCCCCGGTTTATGGTAGAATACCATTAGACTGGGGTAATGTTACTTATGAGAAAAATGAAGAATAAAACGACGATGCTGCTGGCCGGCGGCCTGGCTGTCGTCTTGATTCTCTTTGCCGCAGCGGCAATTTACTTCGGAATGATCGTGAAAGATCGTTCCGGATCGCAGCTGCCTGAAGAAACGGAAAAGCCGGTGATGGTCGAACAAGGCGGTCAGGAAAAACCGCAGGAAACGCAGGGACTGGACGCCGTCGAGGTCGATCTGGTCAACGCGACGGTCTATCGCTTTGATGAACTGGACTTCCAGTTTGCGATCGCGAAGGTCCGGGTGAAGGCGGAAGAACCGATTAATATTTCGCTTGAGCATTTCGCAACGTCCGAAGGCGTCAAGCTGAATGACATCGACAGCTATCTCGATCAGCTGGATAAGAATGGTTTATATATCGGCAAGCAGAATGTCTGGTTTGAATTGGTGTCCAGGGAAAACAGCTACGTTGCCAATATCTTTGTGCCGATTAAGGATAAAACGGCGCAGTCGGCGGCGATTAACGTGGATTTCGGCGATAACGCGCCGATCCAGCTAAATCTGAAGGAAGCGACGGGGACCCGCGAGATGCTGGGTTACGTCGCGGAAGACGTGATCACTGATGGCAAGACATATCAGATGCAGGTCGGCGTCGCTTTCCAGATCGCCAGCGAGGAAATGTATCGGACCTTCGACGATGGCAGTGTGGAGACCGCGGGTCTGCCGTCAACGGCTGAAGTCTATGTGTTCCGCCTGGACGCGGTCAGCCTTTGGGGCGACGAACTGGTCGTTGAAGACGCGGTTTATCAGGTCGAGGGCAGCGGGAATACATTCCAGGCGCTTTCCTCGAATTTCCATTCAGAAAAATATGATAACATCCTGGGTAAAACGATCAAGGAAAAAGACAGCGGCGTTTTATTCTTCATTACGTATAATCCGGAGAAGGAACCGATCACTTATCAAGGCAAGCTGAAGCTGAAGATCAGGGGACAGGAAAACTGGATTGAAATTACCGTCAGTTTATAACAAAGGGGGAAGACGATGAAACAAATCTGGAAAATGGCTTTGGCTTTGGCAATGGCCGTCACGTTGGTTCAGGGTTATCCCTCGGCTAATGGAAAAATGGATGTGAAAGCAGATGAAACTTATCCGATGGGCTGCGGTAATTTCGAGGTCGCTTATGTTACGGATAACGGCGGTTTCAGCACGATTGGCTGCTATAATGACTTTACGCAGGCTAAAAATGAAATGTACGCGCACGGCAACGATGCCGTCGTTCGTCATAATTCCAGCAAATCACCGACAAAGATTATTGCGATGACCTCAGGCGTAGCGGCCAGCTATTCTTACCGGCGCGGGTATGCCGACGGCAGTTCGCGGCGGGCCTACGCCACGATGGATATTACGCAGTATCTGTCGACGACAACCAATGAAAAGACGACATACGTTACCAGCCACCGTGAAATGATCTATAAAGGAACTTATTCTTACAATACGGGCAATGGTTCCGGCCGGATCGCCGTGAATCTGACTGGCTTTGACGGGTATACCAATCTGGATCAGGTCGATCTGATTCCGACGAAATTTCTGACCAACAACATGCGGATTTTGTTAGGCGGCAACAACGACGGCAGTCCGTGGGAATCGCCGTTCTGGGTGCGGCCGCGGCAAAGCTATTATGAGGTCGTACAAAACGGGAATTATAAAGAACTGATCTATCACTGCTGGTCGTATTGGGCCAAGTCGGATACGCCGCAGGATTATTCACAGACAATCGGACCGGCTGAAAGCTGGATGAACGTCGGCGCAGTTTATTACACGAATGATATGCATGCTTTGTATACGGACCGGTATTTCCAGAATCCGGTGATGGTTGAAGGCAGTCCGGCGAAGTATTATAACTACTACGAATTTCTGCCGCTGCGCAGCCGTACGAAATTCAACGGTGATCAGCTCAACGGCTTCCTGAACAGCCGCGGTTATAACGAAGTGGCTTATGATTATGATCATCTCCAGAGCAATCAATCCAAGATGGTGAATTCCGGCTGGTTCTTTGTCAACGCGCAGGAAACCTACGGTGTGAACGCGCTTTTGGCCTTCTGTATGGGGCTTTTGGAATCCGG
Source organism: Holdemania sp. (assembly GCF_986127675.1). Lineage (NCBI taxonomy): Bacteria > Bacillati > Bacillota > Erysipelotrichia > Erysipelotrichales > Erysipelotrichaceae > Holdemania > Holdemania sp. Next base: position 16,819 of record NZ_CFQZWI010000009.1, read on the forward strand.
CTGGGGCCGTTCTTCCATTGCGATCAATAAAAACAATCTGTTCGGCTGGAATGCTGTGGATTCCAATCCAAGCGGCAGCGCTGATAAATATGACAATATCGAATCTGCGGTCACGCAGCACATGGCGGTGAATCTGCGCGGGTATCTGGATATTAACGACGCCCGATTCTTCGGTTCTCATCTGGGCAACAAGGGCAGCGGGTTTAACGTCAAATACGCGTCTGACCCATATTGGGGATTAAAAATTTCGGCACTGGCTTATCAGGTCGATAAATATGTTTCCGGCAACGACGGTTCGCTGACGGATTACGGCACCTATTCGTTAGGCGTTATCAACCAATATGACGCCGCGGTTAAGCGTTATGCCGACGCCAATTCACAGACGCTGTATACAACGCGCTATGGCGCAACCTATCAGAATGACTTCACCGTGATTCTGCAGTCGGAAAGCAATGGCTGGACGGGTTTCCCGACAACCAACGGCGTCCGCTCGGATGGAGCGTTAGTGCCGCATAAGGGCAATGGTTACGAAGCTTATAACTGGCAGAACAGCGTCGGTTATCTGCAAAGTTCAAAGATTTCCAAGCTGTCCGCCGGAATCTTTGACAACAGTCAGATCGGTAAAGTGCCGACTGGGGACGCGGTGCAAAAAGTAGCTGCGATGGCGTGGAAGGACAATCTGATCGCCTTGAACGGACAGGCCTACCGTCCGGGAATTTATGTTACAGATTCCAATAAAGTGACGCAGAAGCTGGTCGTTTATAACCAGTATTATGATACGAAAGAATTTGAATTGACAAGTACTGTCGCTGAGAAGGAACAGGTCAGCTTTAAAACGGAGGCACTGGACTTCACGACCCTGGCGGAAGGCAGTTACTTCTTTGAAATCCAAACGGAATACAGCGAGCTGAGCGATTACAACAACAGCTTCTATATCGGCGCGTTGGAGACGTTGCCGGAGACAAAGAAAGTGGGCAATAAGACTTTCAGCTTCAGCGTAAAGGACAATGTCCTGTTCATGTCAGTCATGTTGAGCGGCAGTGAAGAGGGCGGCGAGTCCGGCGATCATCTCAAGAGCACTGTACGCCAGGCACTGTCCAAATTTGAATATGCGGATGAGCATACACTGCTTATCGAAGGGACAGCGTTTATCAATGGTTATGATTTCAAGGAGGATTCCGAGGTTTCGCATCAATTACTTCTGACGAATCTGGAAACCGGTGAAGTTACAACGATTGAAGCGGTCACGTTGCTGGCGCCAAATCCGATCAACCTGTACGACGGATTTACTTACAGCAAGATTAATTTCAGCGCTTCCGTCGATCTGGCGGCGCTGACGCCGGGCAGCTATTCGGTTAAAATTCAGATCCGCAACGGCGAAGTGAAGATGTACGCGAATCTGACCAGCTTTGATTCCAATTTCCTGCCGGAAATGAAGACGTTGGGGGATTACCGCGTCCAGATTGTCCAAAATCAGCTGTATAACTACCGGTATGAGATCAACATTGAAAAATCAGATCTGGATTATTCGCTGATTAACAAACCGACAAAGCGCAATTCGGCGTTTGATTACACGAAGCTTTCGCTGGAAGGCGGCCGTCTGAATCTCAACGGTATGGCCTGGATTTACAACGCACAGTTCAAAGCAGAATCACAAGCTTCTCATGCCTTGATCGCCGTCGATGAAAATGGCGTGTCTTATCCGCTGGAAGCGCAAAATCAGGCTTGCTCGGTTGACTATGCGGAGATGCTGGGATCGAAATTCAGTATGAAGAATGCCTGCTTTACCAGCGCTGCGGATTTAAGTCAGCTGCCGGAAGGAGATTACCGGCTGTATTTGGATATCAGTGCGGAAGGATATCGGGATATTTATGAAATGACGGACATTTACTCACGAGCGATTGAAACGGTTACTGTAGACGATCGCAGTTATGCTCTGTTTATTTCTCCGGTTCGCTATCGGATGGTGCTGAGCATCACGCAGAATGGACCGAACACTGACGGCGGTGACGATAAAGGCGATACACCGCCAGCGAATGCCGTACAGGCGTCAGAGCTGCCGGTTGAAGATCAGCCGGTTGAAGCTCCGAGGCCAAGTTCGCTGGTTGTTCCAACCCCGAGCGCTATACCGGACGGGGAAAACAACGAAGACGAAACACCTGCTGAATAAATAAAAAAATGCAGAAACAGAGTAAAATCTGATTCTGCATTTTCATTTTATGAAGTCGGATGATAGCGATATCGCACGTCTTTCCAGGTTGATTATTGTCTTAGGGAAAAAATGACCGTCTGTTTATTCCCGTTTTTTGATTTTCTGGTAATGGTAACGGTTGGACAACAAGGCGACAGCGCCAAAGGCTGCTGTGCCGATACCCGCTAAGGTATAACCCAGAATCAGCTGGCTTGCACCGCCGAAAAGAAAAACTACGCTGGCAATACCGCCGATCATCGTTCCGATTTTATCCGCAGCCGGGGAGGGGGTGCGCAGCGCCTTTGATTTCTCGATCAGGGATTGGGTTATTACGGATGTTTTAGCCGTCGCTTTTTGTGTTCGCTCCATGGCGGTCTGAGTCAGATCGGTCGGCGAGGGGATGGAATTTCTGACTGTGTTCGGTGATTTTTCTTGATTCATAAATACCTCCTGATTTTTTGTTTTTTAAATGGACGATCGTGGTTTAGATGGAAGCGGAGAAGAGTGATTTCAAAGTATAAAACCGACCGTCGGTCTTTAATCCTGCTAAGAAACAGGCTGCCATTTTACAGCCTGTTTATAAGCTACTTGGATCGAATTTCACAGGGAAGTCAGATTATTGGACATAGGCTTGGATCAAATCAGCGATAAGCGAATCATCAATTAAATCTAAGCCTAGCTGAATCATCACCGATTGCAGATAGCGCAGCCGGATTTCAGTTTCTTCGCTGTTTCGATGAAATAAAACGGGATTGACCCAATAGTTCAGCAGCATTAAGAAGACTTCTGCACAAAGCTCAGGCTGCTGGACGTGCAGCGAACCATCATCGTTGCCTTCCCGGATGAGTCCGGCAACGATCGGCGCATCTTGTTGAACGCAGGTCTGAATTCCATTGACGACAAAATGCGGATCGAGCTGGGATGCTAAAGCCTGATCCAGCGCATGTGTTTCGGCATCCGCCGCCAGCTGTCCCAGGATCTTCTTCAGTTTTTCTTTGGCGTTTTTACCCGGCGTATCACGGATCAGTTCCTGAAACCGCTTGTTCACGTATTGAATTCGCCGCTGCATCACCGCGTTCAGGATCTGTTCTTTGGATTTGAAATGATGATAAAGTCCGCCCTTGGATAATCCGGTCGCGTCAAGAATGTCTTGAACGCTGGTTTGTTCATAGCCCTTTTCAACAAAAAGTCTGGCCGCGGTAACGATGATTTTTTCTAACGTTTGTTCCGGATGTTTATTTCTTGCCATAGCTTCTCCTTATAAACCGACGGTTGGTCTGTATATATCTTATCTGGGATTGTTAACCGCGTCAAGTTAAAGTCGTCGAAAATGAAAATTGTGACTTTAATTTAATTTTATCTTTTTAAACATAAAAGAACTGTCCTGGACTTGTTTCTGAATTGGGAACTCGTCAAGACAGTTCTATTAATTAATGATGCGGATCAATCATGGTCAGCTGAACCCGGTGACGTTCTGCGTCGATCCCGTAAACCCAGACCTTGAGGATGTCGCCAATGGATACGACTTCGCTGGGGTGGGAGATCCGGCCCTGTACCATCTTGGAAACATGGACCAGACCATCCTCATGCAGACCGATATCAACGAAAGCGCCGAAATCAACGACGTTGCGGACGACGCCTTCCAACTCATCGCCCGGATGCAGATCTTCCAGCGTGAGGACGTCATGCCGCAGCATCGGTCCGTCGAATTGTTCACGGTAATCGCGCAGCGGCTGGGAGATCGCTTCAATCATGTCTTGAAGCGTATACACGTCCGTGTCAAGCTGTTCGGCGGTTTTTTCCAGATTTAACTGGCTCAGTTTCTCGCGGCATTCATCGCTGCCGAACTGGCTGATGCCTAACAGTTGGCACAAGCGGTGAGCGGCCTGGTAGCTTTCCGGATGGATCGGCGTTTGATCCAGCGGTTCCTCTCCATCGTGAATCCGCAGAAAGCCCGCCGCCTGCTGGAAAGACTTCGCGCCCAGCTTCGGCACTTCCAATAACTGCCGCCGGTTTTCAAAGCGGCCGTGTTCGTTGCGGTAGGCGACGATCGCGTTGGCGGAGGCTTTTGTCAGACCTGAAACATGACATAAAAGCTCGCTGGAAGCCGTATTGACGTCGACGCCGACGCGGTTGACGCTTTTTAAAATCGCGAAATCAAGCCGCTCATTTAAAGCCTTTGCGGGCAGATCATGCTGATACTGACCTACACCGATACTTTTCGGATCAATTTTAATCAGTTCAGACAACGGGTCCAGAATTCGTCTTGCGATCGAAACGGCGGAGCGCTGCTCGACGTGCAGATCCGGAAATTCCTTCCGCGCTAATTCGCTGGCGGAATATACCGAAGCGCCAGCCTCGGAAACCAGTGTGTAATCGACGTTCAGGTTTTCTTTTTGAATGATCTCGGCAATGAAGCTTTCAGTTTCACGGCTGGCTGTACCGTTGCCGATCGCGATGACTTCGATTGGATATTCTTTCAGAATCGACAGAAGTTTAGCTTTGGCTTCAGCTTTTTTGTTTACCGGCGGATGTGGATAGAAAACGTCGATTTTCAGCATCTTACCCGTGGAATCAATGACAGCCAGCTTGCAGCCGGTCCTAAACGCCGGATCGACGCCGAGGATCATTTTGCCTTCCAGCGGCGGCTGCAGAAGCAGACGTTCAACGTTCATTGAGAAAATCTCAATCGACTGCGCCTGCGCTTTTTCGCTCAATTCCCCGCGGACTTCACGTTCAACGCTAGGGAATGCGAGCCGCTTTAAACCATCCTGCGCCGCTTCCTCAATCAGACTCTGACAGACGGTTGTGCGGTCATGCGTCACACCGCGGATCGCGTAATTGATCAGAAACGTCTGGTTGTAGTCCAGGGTTACCGTGATGACTTTTTCTTTCTCAGCCCGGTCGATTGCCATAACCCGATGATTTGCCAGCGTGCTGATCTTTTCTTTGTAATCGTAATACATCTTATAAACTTTGTTTTCGTCTTCGTGCTTTTTCTTTTCCTTACAGAGAATAAAGCCGTATTTTTCAATTTGTTCCTTGATCTTCCAGCGCAGCTTTGCCTGGTCGCTGATGCGCTCAGCCAGGATATCCTTCGCTCCCTGCAGCGCTTCTTCCACTGTCGGGACCTGATCGTTCAGATATTTTTCCGCCTGAAGAGTTGGATCGCCCGAACGCGGGCAGGAAGCAATCCAATCTGCCAGCGGCGTCAGCCCTTTGGCCGCGGCATCCGTCGCGCGAGTCTTGCGCTTTTGTTGATATGGCCGGTAAATATCGTCAACCTGCGAAAGCTTGGTGCAGGCTAAAACCTGCTGACGCAGTTCCTCCGTCAGCTTGCCTTGCGTTTCAATAATCCGCAGTACGTCTTCTTTCCGTTTTTCCAGATTGCTTAAATACTGGACCTGCTGCTGAATGAACAAAATTTGTTCTTCATCCAATCCTTTTGTCATTTCTTTGCGGTAACGCGCGATGAAAGGAACTGTGTTGCCTTCTTCCAAAAGCTTTAATGTATTTCGCACCTGGGCTGGCTCAATGTTGAGCGAAGCCGCCACCGGCTGAATCAGCTGTTCAGTTTCCATATTCATTCCTCCTCGTGATGATTTTTATCATAACACGAAAATCTTTTCATAGCTTCAAAAATTTGTAAGAATTCAGACCAGTAACTTCCAAAGAAAGTCTACAAACGCCGTTTTTTAGGGATTGGAAATATGATATACTTGTTAAAGTACAGGAGGGCAATATGAATATAGATTTTTCGAATAAAAAGACGATTGCGCTGCTCAGTGCCGTCGGTGTATTAGCTATCGCGACGATCGCAGCCGTAGTCGTTTTGTTGACGCTGCCTGGTAAAGCGATTCAGGTAGAAGATTTCTCAGGGAAGACCGTCGAAGAAATCAAAAAATGGGCGACTGAGAATAAGCTGGGTGACAGTCAGTTGGTAGTCGAGTACGAATACAGCGATACCATTGATAAGGACAAGCTGATTTCGCAGAGTATTGCCTCAGAACAGAAGCTGAACAAAGACAGCGTTCTGACGGTTGTCTTCTCGAAAGGTCCGGATCCGGATGTCGAAGTAACGCTGCCGGATTTTAAAGACATGACCGAAGAAGAAATTGAGAAATTCGTGGAAACGAATAAACTGTTGGATGTCACGTATGAATACGCTGTCGATGAAAAGATCGAGAAGGGAAAATTCATCAAGGTCAATGTGACCGATACCGTAATCAAGCGCAGTACGATGCTGGTGTTTACGATTTCCCAGGGAAAAGACGGAACGGGTGAACAGATCATCGTCCCGGATTTCAGCGATTATACCAAAGCGAAGATCACAAACTGGGCGAAAGCGAATAAAGTGACGATCAACTGGAAGGAAGAAGCCAGTGATAAGATTGCGAAAGACAAAGTGATTTCCCAGGATCCAAAGGCTGGGGAAACGATCAAGACCGGCGATAAGATCACGGTAACGATGTCGTTAGGGAAAACGGTAACGATGAAGTCGTTAGCGAAAATGAGCAAGGATGAAGCGAAGAAGTGGCTGAATGACAATGGTCTTGTCGGTGAGTTCAGCGAAGCGTACAGCGGCTCCATTGAATATGGCCATGTCATTTCCAACACGCCGGAAAAGGGCGACGTGAAACAGGGAAGCACGGTGAAAGTCAAGATTTCGCTGGGTAAGATCAAGCTGGAATCGTTTGTCGGCAAGAAGAAAGAAGATGCCGAAAGCTATAAAAAGAAGATCAATAACCTGGAAGGCAATCTTACCTTTACGTACAGCGAAGTAGAAAGCACAGAGCCTGTTGGAACAATCGTTTCTCAGGGGTATGACGGGGGAACTTATCTGGCTCCGGGAACAACGGTTAACTTCCAGATTTCCAAGGGAAAATCAATCACCGTTGAAAACAAAGCCGGTGTCAGTGAAGATGAATTCAAGAAATATATCAGCGGCTTGGGTTTAAGTCTGGGTACCCGTTCCACGGCGTATTCCGATAAGGCGGCCGGGACGATTCTTGAAAATGAAACCGGCAAGAAAGCCGCAGGATCTACGGTTTGGTACAAGGTATCGTTAGGTCAGTTCAGTCCGGTGGCCGGCGACTTTGAAAATAAATCGGTTGCGGAAGCCCGGAAGATTATTGAAAATGCCAATAATTCCGGGGCCGGCTGGAGTTTCTCAGAAGGTGCCAGCGAGTTTAACGACAGCGTTGCTTCCGGCAATACCTTCGGCTGTTCCATTTCGGGTAAAACGGTAACCTGTAAGGTTTCTAAAGGAAAAGGGATTACGGTTAAGAATTATGTTGGCGGTTCCGCGCCATGTTCCACAAACAGCTGTTCTGTCGACGGCGTAACGATTAAGCAGGTTTATCAGTCGGATTACAGCGATGTTCCTGCAGGACAGGTTGTCGATCAGTCGGTTGGCGCCGGTACTGTTGTTTCTTCGGGAACGGAAATTACATTGACTTTGTCGAAAGGACCGAAGCCGGTTACAACGGCGAAGGTTCCGGATGCTCCATTAACAGTCTATAATGGTACGAGCTATGAGGATTGCAAAGCAAAGATTCAAAATGCTTTCAACAATGCAGGATTTAAAAATCTGACTTTTGTGAAAGTAACGGGCGAAGTAGACAATAAAGATGGTATCAATGGCGTTGTAAAATCAATTTCCGTGGATTTAGGTGCAGAGATAGAAACATCGACGGAAATTATCATTGAGATTTATTCCGCCAGCTAAAATCGGTGAATGAGAGGAAACAGGATGATGCGCGACAAAACGCTCATCCTTTTTCTTATTCCGAAGCAAAGGAAAATTAAGCGATAATTTTTAACTTTCACGATTAATTTAATGATATAATGAGAACCAAGAGGTATTATATTTTGACCTTGTTGATAACTGAGGATTAAAAGCTGAATTTTAAGATCAGAAAAGGTTATTCGCATAAACGATGAGATTGAAATGAATAAATTGATTTACTGTGGGTGGAATGCTGAAATACAGGAAGTTTCAAGGAAAGGAAGTAAATACGATGTTTGATTTGGAAAAAGCAGATCAGTTTATACAAAAACAAATTCAGACACATCCGTTATTTGAATTTTACCGGATTGTCGACGTGAATACGTATGAGGTTCATGAATGGAGAAAGTCACAGTTGGTCGCGAACGGCGAACATTGTTTTCAGGTGTGGAGTCGTAATTGTGCCTGCCGCAACTGTGTATCCCGTTTGGCTGTAGATGAAAACCGGCCGATAATCAAAATGGAGACGACGCAGGATAACCGGATTTTTCTGATTGAATCAGTGCCGCTGACTGAACTGGGTGATCATTACGCGCTGGAATTGATCCGTGAAGTTACAGATAATCTGTTGTTCACCGATCCTGATCATAAAAACAACGTCATGTTGACAGACATTATTTACAAAATGAACGAACTCTCGACGCATGATTCCTATACGGGACTGTACAATAAGCGTTTTATGGAACATGAGCTGAACCGGGATATTTCAGAGTGGAAAGAAGAGAAGCCGCTGACGATCGCCTTGCTAGATATTGACCAGTTCAAGGCGGTCAACGATACGTACGGACATTTGATGGGCGACCGGGTTATTTTAGCTCTGTCGCAGGCATTGAAAACCTGTGCGGAGAGCCATGGCGGCTGGGCCTGCCGAGTTGGCGGCGACGAATTCCTGATTACGTTTAACGGTTTAAATCAAGAACAGGCAGCGCAGGTAATTCAGGCATTCCGTCAGGAAATGGCGCAGCTTCAATTCAGCGAAGCGGCGCGAGACTATCACATGTCGATCAGCGTAGGCATCGTAGAATACAAACCGGAAATTCAGGATTGGGAAACCTGGTTTACATTGGCTGATCAGGCAATGTATCAAAACAAGCAGAGCGCGGATCAGAATAATAAACTTGCCCATTCTTAGACTCTCCTTTACAATAAAAACATAGAGCGAGAAGGAGGGACGCAGGATGTTGACAAGGCAGGAATATCTTCAAAATCCATGCCGGGCTTCGGCGCTTCCCTATTGGAAACTTTGTGCTGGAAATCTGCCGGAAGGTGTTGAGGTCATTCACGAAAAAGAAGCTGGAAAAAGGATCGGAGACGTCAGCACTGCGGTTGAATGCTATTTCCGGCTTTTTCATCATCTCGATACTTTGTCCATAGACTCTCATTCAGAAATTGTGCTGCAGACGGCTTGGAAAGAAGTAAACGTATTCGCGGAAATCATCAATGCGTCATATCCGGATCTGCGGGTCAGCGAAGCGCAGCTGCTTCAATTACAGGCGCAGGCCTGTTTCAGCCCTGAGGGTTGGGTTGTAGCTCTTGATCGCCAGAGCGGCAAACCGCTGGCCTGCGGAATTGCGGCGTTGGATCGGCAGATGCAGGAAATCAGTCTGGAATGGATTCAGGTTTTGCCCGGGAAGCGCGGCCGCGGGATCGGCAGAAGTTTAGTCATGCAGCTGTTGTCCAACATGAAGGACAGGGCACGCTTCGCCACAGTCAGCGGCAGGGCGGATGGCCCCTGCTCCCCAGAGCTGTTTTATCGAAAATGCGGTTTTACCGGTGATGATATTTGGATAGTCAGGCGGGAAACGCTGCAGGCGAAGCAGAAAGCGGGATCATCAGGAAGAGAATCAAAGAAGTAAATAAAAATCAACAAACAGGAATGACGAATATAGAGGTCAAAATCCGGGATGTCATAGAAGAAAGGGGGACTGAACGATGATAAAAAGAAAATGGCAGAGAAAGGGAACCGCGATAACTTTGATGTTTCTTTGCGCTCTGTCCCTCGTCAGCTGCGCTTCGATCCATTATTACTGGTATACGCAGTCGGAATCTTCCATAAAACTCAGCGTCAAAGCTGGAAAAGTCCAACGGATGCTTATTATTACCAATGTAAGTCCGTCGGAAGCTGTGAAGCTCAACAAGGAGAAGGCATGGCTGGAAGGGCTGGACGTCGGCGATTACTTTGAAATCGGAGAACATCCCGAAACGTTTTTTCTAGTCCATTATACGGATCCGGGAAAAGGCGGAGTGGTTTTCTATAACTTTAACTTTGAGGCTTCCGACTTTGATCCGAAAAAGGAAGACGTGATCGCTATTCTGGATCATTTTGGGTTAACTGAATCTCTAAATTGGAAAACCAGAACGATCAGCTTGAAAACGTTAACTTCTTCGCAGACATGCCATTTCCATGCGCTTTTTGAATTCGGCGACTTCCAACGGTTAAAAAAACCGGAATGGTTTGAGGAACGCTGGCAATCGAACTAAACTGCCACGCCTTACGAATTTTGACAGGACGATCACGCTCTGTCAGAATTCGTTTTTTTTGTTGCTGCCTTGAACCGAAGCAAAAGACCAAATAAAGGGTGAAAACAAGAAAAGTTAGAAGTTTTTCGAAGAATGAGAAAATAAGTTGGAAATTGAACAAAAGAGCTTGCAATTAATGACTACAAAGTGTAGTATGATAATTGACTACAAGATGTAATAAAAAGGGAGGGAGAAGAGAACATGGAACTGATGTCTGATTCTGAAAAGGAAATCATGAGATTGATCTGGGATCATGGGGGTACGATGACGATCAGTGAATTGCTGGACCAGATAGAACAAACTGACCATGATTGGAAACGCACGACAGTGCGGACCTTTATCTCCAGATTGATCGACAAAGGAATGCTGATCAGCCAGAAGGAAGGCCGGGGCGCGCTGTACGTCGCGCGCATCAGCGAGGAAGAATATTTGAAAACTCAGTCGGTTCAGTTTGTGAATCAGGTGTTTGGCGGGAATGTCAGTACGCTGCTGACGTCGCTGTTCGGGCAGCAATGCCTGGAATCCAAAGACATTGAAGAACTGGAAAAATTTTGGGAGCAGGGGAAGGAGAAATTGAAATGAACACCTTCATGATCGGTTTCCTTTCAGTTTCGGTTTCCGCGTTATGGATGGCCGGCATCGTTGTACTGCTGGAAAAGCTGCTGAAAAATCATTTGAGTTTCCGTTTTCGCTACGGACTCTGGCTGGTTGTGATTCTGCGGCTTTTAATTCCGGTATCGCCGGTAGCCGGGGTTGTCGGTACTTTGTTTTCTGAGAAAACCTGGAACCCGCAGCCGCAAGCTCAGCTTGCGGCAAGGACGCCGGAAACCATCAGGAATCCTGTTGCGGATCAACAAACAAAACAACCGGAACAGGAAGTCCAGAGCGATCCGGTTCAGGATATCCGATTCCTTCCAACACCGGCGCCTTCCCGATCAACCTGGCAGGTTGATCAGCCCGCCTGGCTGGACGATCTGATCCGATCAGCCTGGGTGCTGTGGTTAAGCGTTGCCGTGGTGCTGATGGTTCGTCGGATCACGAGCTATCAAGGATTTCTGCGGTTTATTAAAGCCGGCAGTTTTCCATCCAGCCCGAAGACCCGGCAATGTCTGGACGAGGTTCGCCAGAAAATGGGCATCCGCCGCCAGCTGCCGGTCTGGATTAACAAGCTGGCAGTATCGCCGATGCTGCCCGGTGTCTTTCATCCGATGATCATTCTGACTACGGAGGATTGCGGCCCTGAGGAAATGCAAATGATTCTGCGCCACGAACTCACGCATTATCAGCGCAAAGATATCTTTACAAAATGGCTGGTTCAGCTGGCGGTCTGCATTCACTGGTTTAATCCTGTTGTTCGCCTGATCGGCCGCCATATGGAAAGTCTGTGTGAGCTGGCCTGCGATGAACAGGTGCTGCGTTCTCTCTCGGCGCGGGAAAAACGCTGCTACGGCGACACGTTGATCCACACGTTAAAGGATAAGGGAACCTATGGCGATATCATCGTATCAATTACGTTGAATGAAAACTTGAGCTTGTTAAAAGAAAGGCTGAGTGCAATTATGGATGAACAAAAGTCAGGAACTGCACGGGCGTTGATCTCGATGGCCGCCGGGGCTGTATTGTTTGCCAGCGGTATTCTGTGCGGTTCTACGTTGAGCTGGAAAACACCGACGCCGGCCGCGGCGCCGGTGATGACGGCCACGACCTCGACAAACCAGAGAACCTTCTATTTTTCCGGCAGCGTCTATACGCAGGGCTACATCGTGACGCTGAACTGGGCGGGAGCCGACCGGTCGGAGGATGGCAGCGTGTATCAGGATTCGCTGATCAGCGTCGCCTTTGACGAAAGCATGAAAGCGGTCATGGACAATGAGGAACAGATGGAAGCCGTCCGTCAGGCGGTTTCCGAACAACATGCGCGGTTGGTCCGCAACAACAGCTCACTGGCTTCGCGCACGCCGCTTTTGACCTCGATCGAAGGTCCCTACACCGAATCTGCGGAGGAACTGGCTGTCCGCTTTCATAAGGAAAAGAAAATGTCGCAGTTCAGAGCTGTGGCTGCGAAGCTGAACGAGGAAGCGGCTGTAAACATGGCCCGCACCTTCTATGCATCGAAGGAAATGGATTATTTTGCGGTGCTGGCCGACGCGCTTCCGGAATCCGAAATTCTCGATTTGAGCCGGCAGGCTTATCAGAGTCGGTATGAGGATGCGTTTGATCTGTTGGTACCGAAGCTGCCGCAGGAGCAGATTGAGACGTTGGCGCAGCAGGCTTATGCGGATATGCGGCTTGATGATTTTGAAATCGCGCTGCTTTCCCTGCCGGCTCCGCAGCGGTCTGAATGGGCGGAGAAAGCCTATGCGGATAACCAGTTGGCGTATTTTATGGAAACGATTCAGGATCTGCCGACAGATCAGCTCGGTGCGTGGGCCGACCGGATTTATGCCGATCAGCGTCTTGAATTCTTTGAAGAGATCGCAAGTTCGCTGAGTTCCAGGCAGCGGGAAGCTTTGGCAGAAAAAGCCTATGCCGATAACCGCGTCGAATATTTTAAAGAAGCTTTCTATGATTTGCCACAAGAGAGCGTCGCGGCGTATGCTCAGCGAGTGATCGACGATCAGCGCTCCCGGGATTATCTGTTTGTCTTTGACGGGGATCTGCCTGGCGAGCTGATGGATAAGCTGGCGATCCAGACTTATGATGAAAAGCAGGATGAGCTGTTTGACCGAATTATCTGGGGCCTTTCCAAGGAAACCGCGAAGACGCTGCTTGAGCGGGCGTATGCCGACAATCGGACAGAAGTGCTTTACCGGCTCTATTCCAAAGTTGATAACGAAACCCTGAAGGCGCTGGTAGATCAAGCCTTTAACGATCATCGCACGGATGTGTTTATGAATTTGTGCAATGATTTGACCAGCGAACAAAAGGCCGAATATGCCAATCAGGCCTATGAGAATCAGAATCTGGATATTCTGTCAAACCTGATTTACGATCTTCCGCACGATCAGGTTCTCTCGCTGGCGCAGAAGGCATATGATGATCAGCAAGTCCGTTATTTCGAGATGGTGGTCTGCGAATTGAATGCGGCGGATATCGCTAAATTCAGAACGCAGGCGAAAAAAGACGGACGCGACGAGTTTTATTCTATGCTGGAAAATTATTGATTCAGAAGTTCGCCTTCTGACAAACTGGCGATCAACTGCCGGTCAGGCTCTCTGTCAGGATTTCTGACTAGTCCGCCCTTGTTTGGCATCGCTGAATCCAGTTTGAAATTAAAGATGTTCAGAAATGTCAGAAAATTCATTTCAGGCTTTTTACCGGAAGTGGATGAAATCGCCGCTTAGTTATGTTATAATGAAAACCGCATAGGGCTTTTAAGCGGATCCAGAGAGATCGCAAGGCTGAACTACATTAAGGGGAAAGTCCTTTTGCACAAAACCAAAAGGGCTTTTTATTTAAGCCCGGAAAGGGGTATTTATGTCACAGCGAGTAGAAATGATCCTCGACGTCAACGAAAAACCAAAACCGACTCAATGGATTCTGTTAAGTTTCCAACATGTCTTTGCGATGTTTGGCGCCACCATCCTGGTCCCGGTGCTGACCGGCTTTCCGATTTCCGTCGCCTTGTTTGCTTCCGGCATCGGAACGATTATTTACAGCTGCATCACCCGGTTTCAGGTTCCGGTCTACTTAGGTTCTTCCTTTGCCTACATCAGTGCTGTCCAGATTGCGGTCGCGGCGATGAGCGGCGATGTCAGTGCGGCGCAGACCGGGTTAATCCTGATCGGTCTGGTCTATGTCGTCGTTTCGATTCTTGTCCGTTTCATTGGCAAGGACTGGATTGACAAGCTGCTTCCGCCGATTGTCATCGGTCCGATGATCGCCGTTATCGGTCTGGGCCTGGCGGCCAATGCGGTCGGCAACGCCGGCTTTGTGACCGGCGGGGATTGGAAAGTCATGCTGACAGCGGTCTTTACCTTTATTCTCACTGCCTTGATCTCCACGAAGGCAAAAGGCTTTTTCAAAATCATTCCATTCCTTTGCGGAATCTTGGGCGGTTATGTGTTTGCGCTGGCTTTAGGCATTGTGGACTTTGCGCCGCTGCAGGAAGTTCTGCAGTCAGGAAAGTTCTTGTCGCTGCCGGAATTCATTCTGCCGATTGCCGTGCCGGGGTTTAAGAGCTATCACCTGTATTTCGGACCGGAAACATTCGCGATCCTGCCGGTGGCGCTGGTGACCATTTCCGAGCATATCGGCGATCACACCGTGCTGGGCAAGATCTGCGGCCGCAATTTCCTGAAGGAACCGGGCTTGGATAAGACGTTAATGGGCGACGGTATCGCGACGTCCATTTCGGCGCTGTTAGGCGGACCGGCGAATACAACCTATGGCGAAAATACGGGCGTCATCGGGATGACGAAGGTGTCCTCGGTGTACGTGACTGTCGGCGCGGCCTGCATCGCGATCGTGCTGAGCTGCGTCCCGATTGTATCGGCGTTCATCTCAACGATTCCCAACGCCGTGTTGGGCGGAATGTCGATCATTCTGTACGGCGTCATTGCTTCCAACGGTCTGCGGGTTCTGATCGACAATCAGGTCGATTTTGGGCAGCAGCGCAATCTGATCATCGCTTCGGCCATGCTGGTCATCGGCTTGGGCGGCGCCGTTCTGCCGTTAGGCAAACTGGTCACCCTGTCGGGCACCGCGCTGTCGGCGACTGTGGGCATTGTGCTGAACCTGATCCTGCCGCGGGAGAAACAAACTGCGGAAAAATCAAAATAAATCTCAGATTTCACTCAGAAAAAAAGCAGCATGCCGCTGCTTTTTTTCTGACGGCGAAGATGGATCAATTCCAAGTTTCGGATTGGTTCACAAGAGCTGGGTCGTTTCGTTGCTTTTTTAGCCCGGAACGGCTTTCCTGATTGCCAGGCGGGATTTTCATTCCCTTCCGGCCTGTTTTCTGGTAAAATAAAGCACGGTGATAACATGCAGCAGATATTTATACAACAGAAAACCCACGTCGGAAGCGTGATCGAACCGGATCCGCAGCAGCGCCATCATTTACAGCGTGTCCTGCGGATGAAGGAAGGGGAAACCCTGCGCGTGATCGACGCGGAAGGCGCCGTTTTTTGCGGCGTGCTGGACGGCGCGGGTCAGATTCAGATCACAGAACTGCTGGACGAGGACCGCGAGCTTCCGGTAACGCTGACGTTAGTCGCTGGTCTGATCAAAGGCGAGCGCTGGGACTGGCTGCTGCAGAAATGCACGGAGCTGGGCGTCAGCCGGATCGTTCCGTTTCAATCCAGCCGCACGGTCGTGAAGCTGGAACAGGATAAAATAGATAAAAAATTAGAGCGCTGGCAGAAGATTGTTCAGGAAGCCAGCCAACAATGCAAGCGTACGCAAAGGCCGCAGGTGTGCGCACCGATCGAATTGGCCGACGCCGGCGCGTGGCGGAGCGAGCAGAACTTCGTGGCGTATGAAGATGAAGCTTTGCACGGCGGTTTGCTGAGCGCTCAGCTGGAAAAGGGCCGCAGCGTGACGCTGGTGATCGGCCCGGAAGGCGGTTTCAGTCCGGCTGAGATTGAAAGGCTGCAGGCACAGGGCTATCGCTGCTGCTCGCTGGGCAAACGGATTCTGCGGGCAGAAACGGCGGCAGTGGCGGCGGTCTGTCTGGCTGGAGCCGTGCTGGAGGGTTAAATGATGAATCCGAAAATGATTAAAATTCTGCGCAAAGGCAACGATCGGGAATTTCTGAAACTGAATGAGGTCCGCAAGGAAACCGCGCGCATCAACGCCCGGCTGAAACCCTATCAGCTCGATCGTCCGGTAAAAACGGCGCGGGATGTGTATACGCTGAGCATTCTGGAAGAGGGCTTGAAAAACAAGCAGAAGATTGAGGAGCTGTACGAACAGACGCGGACGGAAATGCTGGATATCTGGGAGATCATCGACTATCCCAAACGCAATGAATTCGTACGGCCGAGAATTCAGGAAGCAATCGCGGACATGAAGAAATTTACGGTTGAGGACAAGCTCGTGATGATTCCGTTCTTCGATCCGCTGATCAACGCGCTGTACGATCACGAAACCGCGGTGCTGGAGCTGCCGCAGTTTTTCAAGATGGTTAAAAGTTTCGCAGATAAGATCGTTGATCCGTTAATCTATGGACGACTGCCCTATGACGCGGGCTTTGCCTCGCCGCAGGTGATTTTCCAGAATGAGCAGGGTTTTGCGGTTTACGAGGGCCGCGTGCACTGTCTGGAAGTTTTTGCGTTTGACGGCACGGAAACCGAGCTGCCGCTTTCACTGGTCTGTACCGGTGAAAAGCTTGATCCCGCTCAGGGCGCGCCGCTGGCGGCCGCGGTGCTGAGTCAGGATCCGCTTCAGATCCGCGATGCGTGCTGCGCCAGCGGCTATATCCTGCCGAAACTGAAATCAAAAATCGCCCGCATTTCAAGGCCGTAAGGCCTTTTCCTTTGGCAGGGCGAGAATGACCGTTAAAAGACTACCTCCGGGGTTAAAAGTTTGGTATAATATCCATCATGGAAGGGGACGAATTCATGGCGAGTGTCGCAATTTCAACGTTGGGCTGCAAAGTCAACGCCTACGAGTCGGAAAGTACCGCTCAGGCGCTGCGGCAGCGCGGCTATCAGACGGTGGACTTCAAGGAGAAAGCCGACGTTTACATCATATTTACCTGTGCGGTGACCAATACCGCCGCCAGCAAGAGCCGGCAGAAAATCCATCAGGCCCGCCGGCAGAACCCGGACGCTCTGGTGTGCGCTGTGGGCTGTTACGTCCAGATTCAGGCGGAACAGATGTGTGAGCAGGAAAAGATCGACATTCTGGTCGGTTCCAGCGGTAAGGACAAATTGCCGCAGCTGATCGACGAAGCGCTGCGCCAGCGCCGCGAGCCGATTGTCGAGCTGCATGACGTGCGGACGTCCGCCGAGTTTGAAATGCTGCCGCTGGATGAATTTGAACATCAGACGCGCGCGTACTTAAAGGTGCAGGATGGATGCAACCAGTTCTGCGCTTACTGCATCATCCCGTATGCCCGCGGCCGGGAACGCTCGCTGCCGTTGGACGAAGCGCTGAAGGAAGCGCGGCGGCTGGCTCAGAAGCATAAGGAAATTGTTCTGGCCGGGATACATACCGGCCGGTATGGGAAAGATAGAGACACCAGCCTGTGCGAATTGATCCGCGGGATGTGTCAGATTGAACCGCTGGAGCGAATCCGGATTTCGTCGATCGAGATTACAGAGATCACTGATGAGCTGCTGACGCTGATGGAAACGCAGCCGAAGATCGCCCGGCATCTACATATTCCGCTGCAGGCGGGCTGCGACGCGACGCTGAAACGGATGGGCCGGCCGTATACGACGGCGCAGTTTCTGGCGCGGGTGGAAGAAATCCGCAGCCGGATTGACGGGATTTCAATCAGCACCGATCTGATCGTCGGTTTTCCGCAGGAAAGCGAAGCGGAGTTTGCTGCGACGATGGCCTTTCTGAAGCAGATTCAGTTCAGCTTCATTCACGTTTTCCCTTTCTCCCCGAAAACCGGAACCCCGGCGCAGCGGATGAGCGGTCAGATTTCATCAGAGGTGAAGAAGCAGCGGGCCCATCAGGTTGGCGAATTCTCCCGCAACAGTTATTACGCGGTAAAAAGCAGCTGGATCGGCAAGGACGTCGACGTGATTATCGAAACCTGTGAAAACGGCGCTGCGTTCGGTCACAGCAGCGAGTATCTGCCGGTGCAGATCGAAGGCGAGTTTGCCAGCGGACAACGGGTTGCAGCCCGCTGTACGCATATGCTTGGGGATCAGCTGGCAGCGCAGGCGCAAGGAGGTCAGGAAAAATGAAATTATCCGCATTATTTGACAACGCTCCGGACATTGAAATTGAAAATCTGATGGTGGACAGCCGGGATGTGCTGCCCAACTCCATTTTCTTCTGTATTAAAGGAATGATTCACGATGGTCACCGCTACGTTAACGCGGCCGTGAAAAACGGCGCGGTCTGCGTCGTTCACAGCGAGGATATCAAGCGCAACAACGCGAATGTCGTTTACATCAAGGTGCGCGACGTCATCGCCGCGCTCAATCAGGTCGCGGCCTGCTTCTATGGCTATCCGTCAAAGAAAATGGTGGTCTACGGCGTGACCGGTACTAATGGCAAGTCGTCGATTGCCTGCATGATCCGCAACCTGCTGGATCCGATCTATGCCTGCGGCTACATCGGTACCATTTCGATTGAGTATGGCGACACGAAGCTGCCGCCGTTACTGACGACCCCGGACATCGTGCCGCTGCAGCAGATTCTGCATGATATGGCGGAAGACGGGATGAAAGCCTGCGCGCTGGAGATCAGCAGCATCGGTCTGGAACAGCACCGCACGGACGGCGTGGACGTCGACATCGCGATTTTTACGAATCTGACGCATGATCATCTCGATTATCACGGGACGATGGAGAATTACTTTGAAGCGAAGAAACGCCTGTTCGACCAGCTGAAGCCGGATGGCACAGCGATTACCAACAAGGATGATCCTCACGGCATGGCGATCGTCGCCGACTGCCCGGCCCGCGTTGTTACCTACGGCGTGCTGGAAAAAGCGGATTATGAAGCGAAGGATATCCAGCTCAACGCGGACAAAACCATCTTTACCTTAGTTCATAATGGCCATGAATACCCGGTCCAGACCAATTTGGTTGCGATGTTCAATCTGTATAACCTGTTGGCGGTGATCGCCGCGCTGCATGAGGGCGGTTTGCCCATGGAACAGATTCTGGAACAGCTCAATACGATTCCGCAGATCGAAGGCCGGATGGAACGGATTGAAGAAGGCCAGCCGTTCAATATCATCGTTGACTTCGCGCATACTCCGGACGGCCTGGAACAGATCTTCAAGTTCGCATCCGCGATCACGCCGAAGGAGAAACGAATCATTTCCGTGTTTGGCTCCGCGGGGAAGCGGGATACGAAGAAACGGCCGGTTTTCGGTCAGCTTGCGGATAAATACTGCGACCTGATCATCTTAACCGAAGACGATCCGCGCGACGAGGATCCGATTCAGATTGCTGAAGAAATTGCTTCGGGTATTCAGAAGACCAACCGCATTATCATTGAAAGCCGCTATGACGCAATCCGTCAGGCGGTGGAAGTGGCCAATGTCGGGGATACGATCCTGATTTTAGGCAAGGGCGACGAAACCTTTATTTACCGGGAATTCGGCCGGGAGCCGTGGATGAGCGATCCGGCAGCGGTCCGTGACGCCTTGCGCAAGTATTATTTTGAAACGGAGGAGGAAGATGAAGATGAAACCGTTGAATAAGTACATTGATCACACTCTGCTAAAACCTGCCAGTACCCGCAGCCAGCTGGAAAAGCTGTGCGCCGAAGCCCGCGAACATGATTTCGCGACCGTCTGCGTCAATCCCTGCTGGATTCCCTTCTGCAAGCAGCAGCTAAAAGGCAGCGACGTCAAGGTCTGCACCGTCATCGGCTTTCCGCTGGGCGCGATGACCAGCGAAGCCAAGGCGTTTGAATGCCGCGACGCGATTGAAAAAGGCGCGGATGAAATTGACATGGTCATCAACATCGGCGGCGTGAAGGACGGCGATCATGACGGCGTTGTCCGGGATATCAAAATGGTCCGGGAAGCGGCGGGCGCACATACGCTGAAAGTCATCATTGAAACCTGCCTGCTGAGCGATGAAGAAAAGGTCTTCGCCTGCAAGGCCTGCATGGAAGCCGGCGCGGATTTCGTAAAAACCTCGACAGGATTTTCTACCAGCGGCGCAACGGTGGAAGACGTGCGTCTGATGAAACAGACGGTCGGCGATGTCTGCCAGGTGAAAGCGGCCGGCGGCGTGCGCAGCTTTGATGATTTAAAGGCAATGATCGAAGCGGGAGCCGACCGGATCGGAACCTCCAGCGGCGTCGCGTTGCTGGCGGGCCAGGAAGCCGCGGGGTATTAACCGCTGCTCTTGGAATTCGTAAAAAAGAAAAATAAAAAACCGGCACTGCCGGTCAACGAAGAGGAAGCTGAAAACTTCCTCTTTTTGCATGCAAAGAAGATTTTAGAGGTGTCTGATTATATCATCCAGCATAAAATCTCGAGTTGTTCCATGAAATAAATCAATTTTTAACCTGTTTCTCTTTTAAGCCATTCTGGTATTCTTCTTCAATCCGTTTTGTTTCTGCCACACTTTCCTGACGCTTTTGTTCTTTTGCAAGGGTTAATGCGATCCGCGGCCATGTAGACAACAACGCCGAAAGCAATGACAAGCCCACCGTAAAGAGAGGCATCAGAACAGGAGAGCCCCTGCATACTGTCTAAGATAATTCCCGTAAATATCTGCGCAATAAAGACCAGTGAGGTCAGCAAAAATGAAGAGAGTTTGGGAACAATGATGTTAAATAACATCACAACCCCCACACCCAGGACTCCGCCAAAATAAATCCAGGGTTGAGACGTTCCGCTTAACGGTGCTCTTTGGACAAGATCACTCCATTTCACGGTGGCTGCGGCGAGCAGTATTGTAATAGGAAGTCCGATCAGATGGTTGATCAGCGCGCCCTGCAGCGCTCCTGTTTTTTCTGCCAGATATGCGTTGATGGTTCTGGATAAGACCACGGATATGCCTGCGGCACACGCAATTCCAATCGCAACGACTGCATTTTCATCATCCAACATCATGAAGATTCCGAGAACTGAAAGACACAGACTGATCAGTGCTGATTGTGGAAACGGTCTTTTCTTCATCCCCAACAAACCCAGTTTATCAATGAACAAGGAGGCAGCTGTCTGCCCCAGCAATCCCAGTGCAACGACGCTGGTTATACTCATCGACTCTGCCGCAATACATTGAAATACAGTAGTGCAGACCCCGATCGCTCCGCCCAGATAAATCCATTTTGGATGATGCGTCCACAGTGGCTTTTTTCCTTTTTTCAAAAGGCAGAGAGATGCGGAAGCCGTGCCTGCGATATGAATCAATACGGATGCTGAGAATACGCCATATTGTTTCGATAATTCTCCGTTTATTGAAACCATAATGGCTAATAGTATACCGTTAACCAGCGCTAAAATCGGATACAATTCAGACCACCTCTTTACTTCGAGGATAACAAAATTCTGTTTATCCTGCATAGGACATAGGTCATAGTGCTTTCAAACGCATTCGTATATAATTGATTTGAGGTGATTGATATGGAGAATATACCCCTTACTAAAGCCCATGAAAATAAGCTCGCAGAATATGGCCTGGAAAATGTTCCGCTTCAATCTTGTGGCTGCCAGCGTTTTGCGCCCGGGGAAAATGTTTGTCAAGAAGGTGTTTCCATGCCATGGATCCTCATTGTGATCAGCGGCAGTGCGAAGGTTTGCCGGACAACGCCCGACGGAAAAAGCTTGATTTTGTGTTATTACATTTCTTCCGGTCTGATTGGTGATATTGAACTCATGATGAGACAGAAAAATGCCACAACGACGGTTAAAGCGATCACCGACCTGGACTGTATCGCCGTGAATTATCCGACATGTGCAGACGAATTATCAGTAAATCTTCGATTTCTTAATTTTTTAGGCGGCGAACTGGCAGCCAAGTTGTCTAAAAGTTCAGATAATTATACATTATCAGCGCTATGTTCCGGCGAGCATCGTCTATGTGCGTACATCCTGCAAAATTCGCATAAAAATGTATTTAGTGATATTCTTACTGATGTTTCTGCCTCAGTGGGGATGAGTTATCGGCATTTGTTCCGTATTTTAGGCAAGCTTTGCCGCGATGGAATTCTGGAGAAGAGAGAAAGTGGGTACTACATTCTGAATAACATTGAATTAAAGCGGCGTTCCTCTTTTTAAAAGATCGAGCATGATCCATCCCGGCTTCTGTTTCATCGGGTTCTTTTGAGATTGGGCTCTTTTTTAACAGGATGAATAAAAAGCGGGATCTGCCCGAATGAAAGCGCTGTCAATTTCGCAGCTGTGCAGTGCAGTCTTCCTGTAAGAAATAATGAATGAAAATTCTTGAAAAACATTCCTCAAATCGTTCCGAAAAGGTTGCTTTTTTCGGATGGTTTGGTTATAATATATCTGCTTGCATCAGAAGGGAGGGTAAGTATGCCAAGAGTTGTCTTAAAAGAGAACGAAGTATTGGATGACGCATTACGTCGTTTCAAGCGTCAGGTTTCTCGCAACGGAACCCTTGCTGAGGCTCGCAAAAGAGAGTTTTATGTAAAACCAGGCGTCCGTCGTAAATTGAAGTCGGAGGCTGCAAGAAAGGCTAGACGTTCAAAATAAAGAAGCGCAAGCTTCTTTTTTCGTAGGATGAGCTTTTCTGGCTGAAATGAGGACAGGCGGATGATCGCTGAATCCTTGAATCCTCAGTAACGGCCAGCGAAGGATCAAAGGGAAATCCGAAAGCAGTAAATTAAAGAACAGACTGAAATCAAAGCGGATCGGAAAAAGCGATCAGCGCGATGATGCAGGAAAGCATCAGAATGAAGGAGGAGAAGGTCACAATGCAAAGTTCAACACAAGCACTCCAGCAGTTTAAGCGGGCCTTAGCACATGTCTATCAGCAGTGGCGGGATAAGCAATGGGAAATGATGAACATCAAATTGGAGCTGCCGCTGTTTGACGCGCCGGTATGCGCTTCGTTTTTACAGATGGGCGAGGAAACGGTGCTGGAAATCTGTGATGACGACTGGGATCAGCTGGTCGGCAATTCGCTGGCCCAGGAGGATTCCTACCACATGGCGGTTCAGGCGTCGCGGCGGATCATGTGGCGGCCGTTTTGCGCGGAGGAAGCGGAGGTTGCTTTATTTCAGCAGGATGGCCTGCAGGTTTTTATCAACGATATTCACTGCGGTCTGCTGGAGGTGCGTCCTTCCTCCCGCTGGATTGAGGAAACCCGGCTGCTCGTCGAAGCGCTGAGTGAAATCCTGGCAGCGTACAACGGTCCGGAAACGACGGATGAACAATGGGTGGAAGCGGCTCGATTAAGTGATCAGAGCTGGCGTTTAGTGCCGAAAGAGGGCGCTGTGCGGATCGAAGGTCCAGCCTGTATGATCGACGAAGCGGCAGCCGACAAGCTCAGTCAGCTCAAGCATACGCGGGAAACCGCGCAGCTGGACGTGGTCAGCCTGATCGATCCGCTGGAAGCGGAACACGGCACTGCGGTGGCGTTTCGGATGTTGGTGCTGGTGTGCTCCAACCGGCATCAGACACATATTGAATTCAGCTTCCGCAAACGGGAAGATTTGTGCACAGCATTGGTAGAAGCCCTGCGTGAATTTATCCTGATCGCCGGGATTCCTGCCCGCCTGCAGGTCAATCACGGGCTGTATGAATTCATTCTGGCAGATCTGGCGCAGCGGTTGGGGATTCGGATCGTTCATGTGGAGAATCTGATTCTGACGGAACAGCTCAGCGAGGAACTGGCGGCCGCCCTGTCGCCGCTGACAACTCCCGAATCAATGAATTAGCGCGCTTTCGTCTCGTTGTCATTTTGATCTCACAGGATCATAACGCCTCAGCGTCCCTTTGCGGACGCTTTTTTCATGTTTGCCTGTGCTGGCGCATAACCTACATCAGAGGAAGGAGTGTGCGCGATGATCACAGTCAGTGAAAAACAGGCCATGATCGAAGACTTCGAGCGGCTGATCCTCGTCAGCCCCGAACAAATTATCACCGAGTCCAAACAGGGCAGAATGATCGTCGAAGGCAGCGGCCTTCATATCCGGGTGTTCAGCGCCGACGAAATCATTCTTTCCGGGCAGATCAGGCGGGTGAAGTTCGATGCGGAATAGACTGCCTTTTCTGTTCGGCATGGACTGCTGGCGGCTGAAAATACCGCTGACGTTTTTTCTCAATCAATGTCTGCGCCAGGATATCGAGGTCATGGAACTCAAGCAGACCCCGGAAGGGCTGGTTTTCTGGACGCCGGTGACGAGCCGGCGGCGGATTACCGGTTTGTTTCAGGACGCGGAATGTTTGCGGACCAGCGGCGTCACCGGTTTTTTGCTGCACCAGTTCCAGCAGCCGCTGCGGTTGTTTTCTGTCGCGTTATCCATCGCGCTGTGGATATTTTACTCGCATTGCATTGTCCAGGTCAGCGTGACCGGCACGGATCCAACCCTGCAGCGCCAGATCGAGCAGCAGCTGGCGGAGAACGGCTATGCCGCGCCGTTTTTCACCGCGGATCAGAATCTGGCGGAAACGATTGAATTTCTGATTAAGGAAAGCTTTGAGGATCGCCTGGGCTGGACCGAGGTCACCCGCACGGGCTCGCGGATTCAGCTTCAGTTTACAGACAAGGAATACGTTGAAACTCCGCAGCTGACCAACGATCCGATCTATGCGCAGAAGGAAGGCATGGTCGTGCGTTTTGACGTTCAGCATGGGGAGAAAAAGGTCAAAATCAACCAGATCGTTCACCCCGGGGATCTGTTGATCGACAATGAACTGAAAGATGCCTTCGAGGTGCCTCAGCCACTCTATGTCAAGGGCAAGGTTTACGGCTACACCTGGTATACCGTGGAAAGCTCGCTGTTAGATGCACCGGATTTCCCGCTGCATGACGCGCTGGCGTTTTTTCGTCTGTTGATGGACTGCCGCAGTCAGATCGCTGAGCAGCTGCAGGAGGATGAGAAAATTATCAAAGAAAATGTTTTACTTTTTGACAGGAATGCGGGTACAATAACGATGAAGATCCACTATACGTTATTGGAGGATCTGACACGACCTTAAATTCGAGGAGGAAAACCATGACCTATGTCCTGTCAATGGAACATCTGAGCGCGTCGGAAGCGGCTGAACTGATCGGCTACCAGGACCGCAACCTGAACTGCTTATGCGAACTGTACGGGGCGGAGATTGTCTTCCGCGACAATCAGTTTACGATCCGCTGCCAGGATCCCGAAGCGGTGGCGGAGATCCTGCAGGAAATGCTGAAGATGATCCGGCATTCCCAACAGATCAGCGAGCAGGAAATTCGATATTTGGTCCGCACGCAGCGCAAGCAGCAGGCGGTCGATCTGGGCGATCTGAAGTCCAAGGTGCTGGCCCGCGCCCATAGCGGCAAGGCGATATCGCCGAAAACCGAGGGTCAACGCAGCTTCATCGAAGCGATGGAAAAGAAAACGATTGTCTTCGCGGTCGGCCCCGCCGGCACGGGCAAGACCTATTTAGCCGTGGCCTACGCCGTCAGTATGCTGAAGAAAGGCGAGATTCACCGGATCATCCTGACCCGGCCCGCAGTGGAAGCGGGGGAGAGCCTGGGATTTCTGCCCGGTGATCTGAAGGAAAAAGTTGATCCGTATTTACGCCCGCTGTATGACGCGCTGCATGATCTGATGGGTGCGGAAACGACGGAGAAGCTGATCGAAAAAGGCACGATTGAGATCGCGCCGCTGGCCTATATGCGCGGACGGACGCTGGATGATGCCGTGATTATTCTGGACGAAGCGCAGAACACGACGCCGGCCCAGATGAAAATGTTTTTAACCCGGCTGGGCTTTCAGTCGCGGATGATCATCACCGGCGATGTGACGCAGGTGGATCTGCCGAAATCCCAGCGCAGCGGTCTGATGGACGCCGTCGGCCTGTTGAAAGGGATTGAGGAAATCGGCGTGCTGCAGCTGTCCAGCGACGATGTCGTGCGGCATCCGCTGGTGCAGAAAATCATTGACCGCTATGGGGCAAAGGGGGAATAGGTCATGCCGCGGATTCTTTTAATTGAGGATGAAGACAGCATCCGCCACCTGATCAGCTATGATTTGAAAAACGCCGGGTTTGACGTCACCGGCTGTCCAGACGGCGCCAGCGCCCGGGAAAAGGGGCTGAACGAAAGCTTTGATATCATGATTATCGACTGGATGCTGCCGGAAATCAGCGGGATTGAGCTGGTGCGGCTGTTCCGCGGCAAAGGCATTGACAGCGTCATGATGATGCTGACGGCGAAGGATGAGGAAGAAGACATTCTGGAAGCCTTCGAGGCCGGCGTCGACGATTACATCACTAAACCATTTTCCCCGCGCGAGCTTCTGGCGCGGATTCAGGCCCATGTCAAACGGATCGTCAAGACAAGCCGGAGGGTGCTGGAAATGGGTGGTCTAACGATGGATCTGGGAAGCCGGGAAGTGTCGGTCAACGGTCAGCCGGTCAGCCTGACGAAAAAGGAATTTGAGCTGCTGGAATATCTGCTGCGCAATCCGCAGATCGTTTTATCCCGCGACAACATCCTCAACGAGATCTGGGATTTTGATTACGACGGGGATACCCGGATCGTTGACGTCCACATTTTCAAGCTGCGCAATAAACTGCAGGGCAGCGGCGTGAAGATTGCCTCCCTGCGCGGGGTCGGCTATAAACTTGAAGTTCAGGCATAAACGGCGGAGGCAGGCATGAAAACGAGTGAAGCTCTAATTCTGATCGTCACTGTCGCGGGTCTGGCGCTGTTCTGTGCCCAGGGCTTATTGGAAGCCTGGAGCGCCCTGGTCTTGCTCGGACTGGTCGCAATGGCGCTGCTGTGGCACAGTCAGGATACGCTGCGCGAAACGATGCGGACGAAAGAACAGACGTTAAAAACGCAGGTTCGCAGCTCGGCCAAGGATGCTTCGCTGAAGCAGCAGCAGATCATGACGATCCTGACGAATATTCCTTCTCCCTTAGCCATGATGGATTCCTATGGTCATCTGATTTTATACAATGAAGGATTCAGCCGGTTTCTGAGCGAAGAGGGTGAGGAAGAATTCACGTATCGCGACGAGCGGATTGCTCCTGAGGTGCAGTTGTTTCTGAAGGAAGCGTATTTGAGCGAGAATGCGATCGTGCGCAATCTGTGCTATAACCACGTCGACTTCCAATGCCTGTCCGTTCCGATTCAGGAGAACGGCCGGTTTACCGGATGTCTGTTGGTGTTTCAGGATATTACGCAGGCGATGGAAAAGGAACGGATGCAGAAACGCTTCATCGCCGATGCGTCGCATGAGCTGAAAACACCGATTGCGGCAATCAAAGGGATGATAGAAATTCTGAACCGGGATGATTTTGACGATCCCAAGACGATGAAGGATTTTCATATCCAGATTGAAAAGGAAACGAAGCGGCTGGAAATGATAGTCGCCGATCTGTTGAAGCTGTCGCGCTTATCTATGAGTACGCTGGCGCTGGAGCTGTCGCCCTGTGAGATCAGCGGGTTGTTTGACAGTCTGATTAAGGAGGCAGCGCCGCAGGCAAAAAGTCAGGGCGTGATCGTGGAGGCAGAGGATCAAACCCATGAAACGTTCTGGCTGGATGAACAGAAAATTCATCAGGCGCTGGCCAATTTATTGAACAATGCGCTGGCGCACAGCCAGCCTGAGCATATCCGCATGCAGGCGCGGCGCCAGGATCATTGGCTGGTGCTGACGGTCAGCGATGACGGCTGCGGGATTGACGCCAAACATCTGGATCGGATTTTTGAGCGCTTTTACCGGGTAGATAAATCCCGGTCCCGAGCCAGCGGGGGCAGCGGTTTGGGGCTGGCGATCGTCAAGGCGATCGTGAGCGCGCATCAGGGCGAGATTGAGGTTGACAGCGAGGTTGGCCGCGGCAGTCGCTTCGTCATCCGCCTGCCGATTCGTTCCGACGCGGCGGATCAACCTTTGACGGCGGAACATTCTCCACGCCTTCCGCAACCTTCGCCGCAGAACACAAACGCTGGCGTCTCAAAGTGAAAGGTCGCGGGAAACGATCGTCCTCAGTCAGGGATTCCCTGGCTTTTTTTGTGCTTGTTTTTCGTTGGGAGCGGTGGATGGGAAAAAACGGAATGTCCTGACAGGAAGCCACCGTTTTTCAGCCTTGATTCATGATTTGGCAGCCAACCTGCCGGCTGAAAGCTGTTTTCCCATGTGGGGGAACAGAGAAAGGACAATGCTTTGGAAAATTTATTTTTTAACCGTTTCTTAACGCAAGCTTCATTTTCTGTTAATCGTAGCGCGGTAAACTGGGAACTGTTCAAGAAAGGGATGAATTGAAATGAAGAAATTATTTGTATTCGTACTGACAGCGCTGCTTGTCGCTGGCTGCAGCACAGCACCCAAGACAGAGCCAGCAGAGGGAGGAACGGCCACGCCGTCCGTGGCGGCGTCCATCAACGTCTATACCCGCGACGCGACTTCCGGTACGCGGGAAGCGTTTGAAAAAGCCGGAGATTTTGCGGAACAGCTGACGTCTTCCGCCATTGAAGTTTCCAGCAACGGCGATATGGCGACCAAGGTCGGAGCGGATGAAAACGGCATCGGTTATGTGTCGCTGTCCACGGATTTTGCGGCCAACGGCGTGAAGCCGCTGAACTTTGAAGGCGTGGCGCCGAGCGAAGCGACGGTTCTGGACGGAACCTATGGGATGCAGCGTCCGTTTGCCTTCACAACCCGGGCTGCCGGCGATTATGAAAGTGCGGAGAAAGAACAGCTGATCGCGGCGTTCTTAGACTTCCTGCAGAATTCCACAGAAGGCATGCTGGTGGTGGAAAAGGCCGGCGGCGTTGTCGATAAGAGCCAGGGGAAAGCCTGGGCGGAACTGGCGGCGAATCATCCGATCGTCAACGAAGACAACTCGGCGATCACAATCGCGACCTGCGGTTCGACATCCGTGGAGAAAACGCTGAAAGCTGCGCTGGAAGCGTTCCAGCCGTTGGCGGGTAACTTCCAGTTCACGATGAACCAGACCGGTTCGGGCGACGGCTACAAGCGCGTCCTCGGTTCAGAAAAAGACGGTGCTAACCGCGCGGATATCGGCTTTGCTTCGCGGGCTTTCAAAAGCGGCGAGGAAGACACATCGGCGGCGATGGCCTCAGGCCAGTATTGCATTGATGCGGTGGTGACGATTGTCAATGAAGCGAATACGGCCGTTGCCAATCTGACGCAGGCTCAGGTTCACGATATCTTTACCGGCACGGTGACGTCCTGGGATCAGATTCAGTAATTTGTAAACGGGATGCGACCGCTTCCCCGGCTAGTTTGCCGGCGGAGCGGTTTCGTTTCGAAGGAAGGATGAGGTTATGGAAAGCAATCTGAAAGCGAGAATCCGCCCCGGCCAGGCCCGGCGTAAGCAGAGAACGGACCGGACGGTCAGAGCCGTTTTCTTTCTGGCGGCGCTGATTTCCGGCAGCTGTATCGTGCTGATCACGCTGTTTATTCTGATGAAAGGAATCCAGCCGTTTTTACCTGGCTATGCCTATGGCTCCATATCGCTGAAAGATTTCCTGTTAGGAACGTTGTGGCGGCAGGATCAGGGGGTCTACGGCGTTGGATTTATCGTGATCAATACGCTGATCTCCGCTTTTGGAGCGCTGCTGCTGGCCTTTCCCATCGCGGTGCTGACGGCGCTGTTCATCGTCAAGATCGCACCCAAGCCGGTTAAACCATTGATGAAAACGGTGGTGGAATTGCTCGCGTCGATTCCCAGCGTCGTCTACGGCGTCTTTGCGGCCGGGGTGATTACGTCGCTGGTGAAAGGGCTGGCGTCGCTGGCGGGGGTCAGTACAGCCGGGGGCAGTTCGCTGCTTGCGGTGATCCTGTTATTGGCGATCATGATCTTCCCGACGATCACCTCGCTGGCGGTGACGGCCATCGAAGCGGTCGATCCGGATCTGGAGCTGGGTTCACTGGCTTTGGGAGCGAGTGCGACGCAGACCCATTTCAAAGTTGTCCTGGCCAGCGCCAAGTCAGGGATTTTCGCCGGAGCAATTCTGGGGCTGGGCCGGGCGTTTGGCGAAGCGACAGCGGTCGCGATGGTGGCCGGCAACAAGCTGTTCGGCCCGACGTTCAACCTGTTCGACATCACCCGCACGCTGACATCGACAATGCTGGCGGGATTGAAGGAAACAACCGGACTGGATTACGATATCCGGTTCTCCGTCGGTCTGGTGCTGATGGTCGTGATCCTTTTGTCGAATCTCAGTCTGAACTGGATGAAGAAGAAAGTGGGGAATGGACAGTGAAAACCAATCGAATGCCGCGTGTGATCAGCGATCGTTTTCTGCAGCTGCTGACAGTGCTGAGCGCAGCGCTGGCCGTTGTGGTGCTGACCAGTCTGTTCGTGTATATTTTCAGTCATGGTCTGTCCTTGATCAACGCGGATCTGCTGCGCAGCGATTACTGGTCCCTCAGCAAGATCGTGGCTTTGGATGAATCACGCAATCAGCCCGGGAGCTATCCGCGACCGGAAAAGCTCGGTGCTGAGGTGGCGTGGAGCGAAAAGTGGGGTGTGGGCTTTGTCGACCATCTTTCCCATGAAAAGAAACAGCTTGTTCTGATCGAAGCCGTGGCGGAGAATTCGCCGCTGACGTCGGCTGTGGATACCAGCGCCGGGGCGAACCAGGGGAAACCGGTCGCCATGAGCGCCGGGCTGCAGGTGGAAAAAATTGATTTTACCGACGCTTCCGGAACAGCGGACTTCACCGGTATGCTCGCTTCCGCAAGCGCTGCTGAAGTAGTGGAAACATTGGATCGGTCAGCGGCGAAGCTGACGTCAATGTTTATCAAGACACCGGGCGGGGGCATCCGCGGATCGCTGGTGAGCACCGCGTACTTAATTCTGGTATCGCTGCTGATCGCGCTGCCGATCGGCATTGCCAGTGCTGTCTATTTAAGTGAAATGGCTAAAAAAAACAAAGTGAACGCCGCGATCCGCACCGGGATTGAAACGCTGACCGGCGTCCCTTCGATCGTTTATGGTTTAATGGGCGTCAGCGTGTTGTTTCCGATCACCGCGGCCATGGGGGCAAAGACGACGAATATTCTGCTGGGCGCGCTGACGATGGCGATCATCCTTTTGCCGACGATCATCCGCTCGACTGAAGAAGCGCTGCGGGTTGTACCTCAGGGTCTGCGCGACGCGTCGTTGTCGTTAGGTGCAAGCCAGACTCAGACGATATTCAAGATCACGCTGCCCTGTGCGATGCCGGGTATTCTCAGCGGGATTCTGTTAAGCATCGGCCGGGTAGTCGGCGAATCGGCGGCGCTGATCTATACGATGGGCACCTTTATTAACGATCAGCCAGGCTTGTTGAAGCAAGGCACTTCACTGGCCGTTCACATCTGGTCGGTGATGTCGGGCGAGCAGCCTAACTTTGAACTGGCCTGCGCGATCTCAATCATCATTCTGATCTTTGTGCTGATCTTGAATCTGACGGTCAAGCTGCTTTCGCGGCGGCTGCAGAAAAGCTTCCGCTAGAAAGGAATCGTTATGGAAACTTGTTTTGAAGTAAAAGATTTGAATTTATATTATGGTGAAAAACAGGCGCTGAAACAGCTGAATCTGACGATCGGCAAGAACCGGGTCACCGCGCTGATCGGTCCCTCGGGGTGTGGTAAATCGACGTTTCTGCGGTGTCTGAACCGGATGAACGATCTGATTGAAAATTGCCGGATCAGCGGTGAAATCCGCCTGTTGGGCGAGAATATTTATGATTCAAAAACCAACGTCGTCCAGCTGCGCACGGAGGTCGGAATGGTGTTTCAGAAGCCAAACCCGTTTCCGATGTCGATCTATGACAACATCGCTTACGGTCCTCGCTGTCAGGGAATCCGCGATAAGAAAGTGCTGGACGGCGTTGTGGAACACTCGCTGAAATCGGCGGCGCTGTGGGAGGAAGTCAGGGACCGTCTGCACGATTCGGCGCTGGCACTCTCGGGCGGTCAGCAGCAGCGGTTGTGCATCGCCCGGGCGATCGCGATGGAACCGGAGGTCATTCTGATGGACGAGCCGACCTCCGCGCTGGATCCGATTGCCACGGCGAAGATCGAAGAGCTGATCGAGCAGCTGAAGACAACCTATACGATCGTCATCGTAACGCACTCGATGCAGCAGGCTTCCCGGGTTTCCGATGATACGGCGTTCTTTCTGCTCGGTGAAATCGTAGAGGCCGACACGACCCGCAAGCTCTTTTCCAAACCGGCAGATCAGCGGACTGAGGATTATATCACCGGCCGGTTCGGCTAGGAATCAGGAGGAATAAGTTATGAAAATGGATGAATCGCTCGCCGCATTCCAGGCTTTGATCCTGCAGATGTACCGCAAGGTGAAAACGATGCACGAGCTGGCGCTGGACATTCTTCGAAGCGGCGATAAGGAGAAAGCGCTGCAGTTAATCTACATGGATGACTTCGTCAATCATCTGGAGGAGGAAATCAACGATCAGGCGCAGACGGTGCTGGCGCTGCTTTCCCCGGTGGCCACGGATCTGCGCAAAGTGATCGCCGGGATTAAAATCGCTTCGGATTTGGAACGGATCGGCGACTACGCTAAGAACATCGCGGACTACGTCATCAAAAAAGGCCCGGCGGAACCTCCGTTTGTCGGCGAACAGGCGGAAGCGATCGGGCGGTTGTTTCTGGCGATGCTGGACGCGGCGATGGACGCCTATCAGAAGGAGGATGTCGCGCAGGCGTATCGGATTCCGCAGCAGGACGAACAGATTAACGATCAGTTTGCCGAGCTGTCCGGACAGATTGAAACCGCCGTTATGCAGGGAATGCAGCTGGAACATGTCGTGCCGTTAGTCGCGATGCTGCGCAACTTTGAACGGGCCGGCGATCATACTAAAAATATCTGCGAGCACCTGATCTATCAGGTAAAAGGGCAGCACATTGATTTCGGATGAAGGCCCGCAAGGAATCCCGGCCGCCAAAGCGCGGGATTTTTTTGCTTTCAGCAAAGGATAACCCCGCGTCAAGTGGGATTTTGAGATCATGTCTTACGGGGAACGGGCTTCCGGGTCTTCGTGGGAATTTCTTCGCAGAACATTGACATCCGCGGGTCGGGTTCGCTATACTGAGGGTAAACTCAAGAGGTGAAGACATGAAAAAACTCTTTCTGCTGGGACTGACGTTGGCGCTGATCGCGACGATTGAGGGGTTCCAGTCCAGTGCGCAAAAGCAGATGATGGCGGAAATGCCGCGTTTAAAATGGGCGTCAGCGGGGTATGCGTCGGCTTGTTACGAAGTTCAGTTTACCGCGGGGCAGCAGGCGCGTCAGCGCGAGCGGATCGCGGAATTGATCGCGGTCGGTCAGGAAAGTGAAGCCAGCGAGGAAGACCGGCTGAATGCCCGCAAGCTGGCGGTAATGGAGGTCAAGCCGGACGCTGAATCCGGGCTGAGCTTTTATTACGGCGGGATGAAAAATCCGCTGCATGATTTGTTTCCGGTTTCCGGAACGCCGCAGATCAGCTTCAACCAGGCGCGGCCGGTGTATTATACGGCTGACCGAAAGGATTTATCGGCGCCGCACATGACGATGATTCAAAGCGCGGACGTTCGGGTCGAACCGTTTTACAACAGCGTGGAACAGACCGGGACTACCGCAACGCTGTGGTTCTTTGCGGAACAGCCGTCGGATTGGATCGCCTTGATTTATCAGCTGCGTCAGGAATTTCCGGACATGACATTCATCAAGCAGCCGATCGCCGTGGACAGCACGGTTTCCGATACGTTGGCGAATCAGCGGTCAGGACAGATTTTCGGGATTGCCGTCGGGAGCACCCTGGCCGCGCTGGCGTTGACGCTGCACGAAGTGCGCCGGCAGAAAAAACAGACGCCTGCGGCTTCCGCCCTGAATATTCTGGGGCGCAGCTGCGGTATGACCGGTCTGATCGCGGTGCTTGAAATTCCGGTTCTGATCATCCTGATCAACCGGCTGCAGGGGGTAGCCTGGAATTACTACACGAATTTCCTGTATACCAATCTGTTTCATCTGTATGGCTGGATTGCGGCGGGCTTTGGACTCTGCGCCGCAGTTGGATGGCTGATGGCACGTTCTGGCCGGCATTCATAACCGGTGC
>NZ_CFQZWI010000010.1:0-50284 GCF_986127675.1 Holdemania sp.
CTCTTTCCCTACACGACGCTCTTCCGATCTCGGTGGATTTCTATTCGTTCAGCTATTACATGTCCAACTGCATCAGCTCGGATCCGACCAGTGCGCAGGTGTCCGGCAACGTCATGGGTGGGGCGAAGAACCCGTATTTAACCGCGACGGAGTGGGACTGGCAGATCGATCCGAAAGGACTGCGCTACACGCTGAACCATATTTATGATCGGTACGGCATTCCAGTCATGGTGACGGAAAACGGTCTGGGCGCCCGCGATACGCTGACGGCGGACGGTAAGATTCATGATGCTTACCGGATTGATTATCTGCGTCAGCACATCAAGCAGATGCGGCTGGCGATCGACGACGGGGTAGAGCTGATCGGCTATACGCCATGGTCGACGATGGATCTGGTCAGCGTATCTACCGGCGAGATGGAGAAGCGCTATGGATTCATCTATGTCGATAAGGACAACGAAGGCCGCGGCGATCTGAAGCGGTACCGCAAGGACAGCTTCTTCTGGTATAAAAAGGTCATTGAAACCAACGGCGAGGATCTGGATTAAGCTTCATTATCTATGGAAAAGGAGTCTTTCCGCCATGAATATTCATGGGGAAAGGCTCCTTTTCGGTTTGTGAGATTTCGTTTCGAGAAGACGAATGAAGCGTTACAGACTGGCGACGTAATCGCCGACCTCGCGGCCCAATGTGATCGCCATACCGATGCTGACACCTGGAATCGGTGTGAAATACTGGAAGCCCCAGCGTTCACCGCAGCAGTTGCCCGTAACGAACAGGCCGTCAATCGGATCGAGGTCATGATTCAGAGCCTGTTGATTCTCCGTTGCCATGATGCCGCCGACCGTGACTAATGCATGGCCGCCGGTTACTTCGCTTTGGATCGCAAAGAACGGCGCGTCCTGAACGGAGAACAGATACCGGCTTTCCTTGCCGAGATCCTCATCGACACCCTTGGCGCACAGTTCATTGTAGCGATCAACCGAGGCCAGGAAGGTTTCTTTCTCTGCGCCTTCCAGCTTGAGGTCTTCCGCTAACTCCTCCATGGTATTTGCGGCATATAAAGTTCCGGAACCGAGGATGAAGTTTTCCACAACGTAACCTTCTTTGCCTGCGGCGACCGCGGCGTCCAGCGCCGCCTGCACCGTTGCGCCGTCATCGGCGGCCAGACTTTCGTGATTGAGGAAAATTGAGCCGTGTGCGGCTGGGAAGTATTGCAGATACTCCATGTAATGCGAATCGAAAACACTGGTGATCTTTCCTGATTTGCGAGCGGACTGGACACTGTAAACGCCGTCGCCGACCGCTTCGGTTGTGTAGCGCTTGTAATTCTTATCCAGCCACAGGATTCCTGCCGGCCCTGCCGGCGCTGGTTTGAATTCGATGCCGCCCATCGCTGGCAATGGCCGTGGCTCCAGCTGCGCTCCGGCCCAGACCGCCATTTTGATGCCGCTGCCGTCGCGGCCCATGCTGATCGTGGCTTCCGTGTTGTGCAGAGCGTTGGTATCGACCAGCTCCGGGCACAGCTCGTTGACCATCTGCGCGTCGGCGCCGAAATCTCCGGCGGCCAGAATGACGCCCTTGGCCGCGTTGTATCGAACGTAGTTTCCATCTTTGTTGATCGCGATCACGCCGGTGACTCTGCCGGTGTCATCCTTGATCAACTGATAACCCGATGTGGAATAATGGATCGTCAGGCCCAGACTGACGGCATAGTCCCGTTCTTTTTTTGCCGCGTCGATCAGACTGAAATTCCCGTCGAAATACCGTCCGGAAAACTGTGCGGTACCTGGCCAGAATTTCTGTCCGCCGCAGGTGCCGCTGAAATCATAATGCGTCGGATACGGCATGTTGGAAACGCGGATGGTGTCGATATCGTCCGGAGAAAACGGTTCGATGTACCAGTCGAAAGCCGAACCGGACTTCTGCAGGAATTTCATGACCAGCGGCGCGTTGCAGCGATACAGCGAGCGCATCTGCCAATCCTGCATCGCTTCAACCGGATCGACTTCCGGCACGCCGTGGTTTTTCAGCCATTGCGAATTCAGATGACCGATATCGTTGCCTAAAACACTGAAAATGTCTTCATCCTGCTTTTCCAGCGTGATGACGGAAACGCCTTTTTCAACGGCGGCCCGGCTGGCCGCGATCCCGGCGTGGCCCAAACCGACGATGATGACGTCGGCGTCATAGGTTTCCTTAATTTCGCTGTCGGCAACTGGAGCCGGTGCTGTCCGCCAGTCAGCGGCAGAGGGTTCGGGAGTGGGGGTGGATGGCGATTCAGGTTCATTCTGGGACGGAGCTGCGCAGCCGCCTAACAAGCCGGCAGCCGCCAGCCCGGCAGCGGAAGCCGCGGCGCCTTTTAAAAAGTCGCGGCGGGTGATGCCTTTGGTGTTTTTCATTTTCTTTCCTCCTCGATTTGCCCTCATTTTACGAATTTGTGAAAACATTTACCAGTGAGGTTGCGTGATCGGAAGGATTTGTTGCTTAATCGGTACAGATCGGCAGAAAAATCTGCAGCGTGAATTGATTGTCAGCGGCATCCAGCTGCATGATGCCGCCTAAATGCTCCGTGGTTTTCTCAATGGAACGCAGTCCCAGGCCATGCCCTGCTCCGTCTTTGGTGCTCGCCGGTCTGCCATCAGACCAAGTGAGCGGCTGAGGCAGCGGATTACTGATCTGGATCAGCAGCCAGCCGTCGCGCTGTGTGATCCGCAGCCGGATTTTCCGATCTCCCGCCTTCAGTTTCCGGCACGCTTCGATCGCATTGTCCAGCGCGTTGCCGAACAGCGTGACGATGTCCATCGGCTGCAGAAACGCCAGATTCTGATATTCAATCGACACCGTTAACGCAATGCCATCCTGCCGCGCCTGAATTGTCTTATCCGACAGAACCGTATCCAGCGCATCATTGTCCGTCGTCACGATCGGAATATAATCCTGCATTTCTTTCTGCAGCGCGTGCAGATACGCTTTCTGATCTGGTTGGGAAAGCTGTTCAAGATATTTCAGATGGTTCTTCATGTCGTGATATTCACGGTTGGTCCGCTCGATCAGTTCCTTTTTCAGCTGAATCTGTTCAATTTCCTTGTGCTTCAGCTCGACCCGCAGCTGCAGGTTTTTTTCCGTCTCGATGAGTTCGACCGTCTTTTGATTGTTGACGACGAAGGCCAGACCGCAGACGCATAAAAGCACACAGATCGCCAACGGCAGTGAAGCATCGAACCAGCCGGCGATCAGATGCGCGTAATCCAGCGTGGAGGCAATTAACAGATTCATATATAAAATTGAAAACAGACACAGACTCATCGCCAGCAGCGTCCAGAAGTGCAGATACCGGTTGATCTGCGGGCGAAGCAGCCGCCGCGCAAGCTCAAAGACAAGCAGAATGCCGACGGATCCGGCAAGATAAATCAAAGGTGTTGGAAGTCCTGGAAAGTGACGGGGCAGCACATAGCCGAGATGCTGCATTGCGCGTTTGATCGGAAAGTTGAGAAAGAAGATAAGCATCCAGTTGTAGATGAAATTCTTGAAGTCCGACTGTCTGTCCAGCAGCAGGAACAAACCAAGAATCCAATAATAGATAAGATAATAGGTTGTGTGGTACCGGTCGGATGCAACCCGGACAAGCAGGATACAGGCCAGTACGGCTGCAATCAGCAGCGGAGTTTTCCACTTGATGCTGCGTTGGGGCAAAGCGGAAAACAGGCGATGGACAGCCCACACTTCCATTGCCGCTCCGGCGAACTCAAACATTCTGGCGCGCTCCCACATGCCGCGCAAAAGCAGCCAGGAAATCATTCTTTTTCGTCCGGCTGACCGGGATTGCGATTGTACCGCTTAAGATGACCTCCTGACGGCCAAAACGACGGACATGATTCATATTGATTAAATAACCCTCATGACAGCGGAAAAAATCAGCGCAGTTCAGCAATTCTTCAAAGCGGTTAAGCGTCATGTTGCAGCGGTAAAGCTGCTGACCGCAATGAATCCACAGCTGCCGCTGACAGATTTCAGCATACGTGATCTGCGCGACGTCAATCTGCGTCTCCCCT
This sequence comes from Holdemania sp., assembly GCF_986127675.1. Taxonomy (NCBI): domain Bacteria; kingdom Bacillati; phylum Bacillota; class Erysipelotrichia; order Erysipelotrichales; family Erysipelotrichaceae; genus Holdemania; species Holdemania sp. The sequence goes on from NZ_CFQZWI010000010.1 coordinate 4,056, forward strand.
TCGAGCGTGCGGATCAAAATTCGCTGCGGCGCCGCTTTGTCAATCCGCGCGAATGCTTTGTCCAGAACACCGAACAACTCTTCGGTCTCCAGCGGTTTCAGCAGGTAGCGGAATGCTTCGACCTGATAGCCCTGAATTGCGAACTGCTCCATCGACGTGATAAAAATCAGACAGACATCGGGATCCTGTTTTCGAATCAGACGGCTTGTTTCAATCCCGTCAAGCTCATCCATCTGAATGTCCATCAGCAACAGATCGTACTGATGCTTAAAGTTTTCCAGCAAAGCCCGGCCGTGCGGATAGAGATCAATTTCTGCCCGACGTCCACGCTGCCGCAGATAAGCGCAGAGCTGATCGCGGTAATGGCGGGCCGTTTCTATTTCATCTTCGATAATCGCGACATGGTTCATTTCGTTCTCCCCCGGATCGATTCGCATCTTGCTTTACCACCAAGCTGTGCTTTTAAAACAATGCTGACCAGCTTGGACAGGCTTCTTTTCTAACGATATTATACCGGGTTTTAAGCTCGTTTTTAGTGAAGAAATCAAGGAAAAGTAAAAAAATCGCAAGTCAGGACAGGATTAAACCATTCAGGGAAAAGCAGGATGAAGAAAAAGGCGTCTGGAAGATCTTCCCTGTCTTCTCAACTCCATTTCTCAGACAGGATTGAAAAAAGGAGTTCCGGCCGTAAATTCCAATCTTTCCAAGTCAGGAAAAGCGCTTAACCAAGGCGAAAATTAAGAAATTTAGGATTGCTTTTGCGATGGGGCTATGCTAAGATATATAAGCACTTACTTTGGACACGCCAAGGGGTCCAAGGCGGAAGGAGAGTAATTATGAAAAAAGGAATTCATCCAAACTACCATAAGGTCACAGTCACCTGCACAACTTGCGGCAACACGTTTGAAACGGGTTCAGTCAAAGACGATATCCGCGTCGATACCTGCTCAAACTGCCATCCGTTCTTCACAGGAAGACAGCGTTTCGCAGCGGCTCAGGGCCGGATCGAAAAGTTCAATCAGAAGTACGGATTGAAGAAATAACAACGCGAAAAAGGATAAGGAGCGCAAGCCCCTTATTTTTTTCTGATTTGGGGGCCATGGGATTCTTTCGATGATGGGATTTTAAAAAGAATGAGGGGGAGCGTTGATGTTAGCGATGTTCAGCGGGGCACTGTTTGTCCTCGCACTGATCTATGGGTTGTTTTTAATGATTAAGGATCGGAATGTAACGAAGAAAAAGTTGAAAAGGATGACGGACAATCGCTTGTTGACAGCTGTCAGCAACTGGCTGTTTCATTATTATCGCGAAGGTCTGGAAGAACCGGAACTGCTCGTGCAGATTCCGGATGTTCACCGGCATGTTCTGACCCTGCCGATCGTCAACGAGGAAATCGGCTGCGGCGGCGTCCCTCAGCTGTTGGCGAATCATGGCATGGACATGTTAATTTATGGCAAAGAAGCGGCTGAAGCCTGGGGTCTAACTTTCTATGCCGAGGCGCTGAAGGAAGCGATCCGGCGCAGCGCTGCGGATCCGGGAAACGTGGCGGAAGGGCTGTATGATGATCTGGAAAGCGAGATTTATACGCCGGAACATCAGGCGGAGTATCAGAAGACGCTGCTTCGCGTCATCCATGAAAATATTGATTCTTTCGGCTTTTAACCGTTGTCCAAGGGTGGAAAGTAGACATCAATTCCTGTACAATAGGAAAGGATAAATAAAACAAAGACCATGACGGAAGAAGAGGAGCGGAATTATGATGTATCATCAATACCGCCCGGGATATGTGGAAGTCATTTCCGGGTGTATGTTTGCGGGAAAAACAGAAGAATTGATCCGGCGTATCAAGGTGCTGGAATTTGCGAAGAAAAAAGTGCTGGTGTTTAAGCCGGCGATTGATAACCGGTACAGCGAAACCAAAGTCGTTTCCCATGCCGGAAGCGAAGTCGACAGCATCGTGATCCGGGAAGCGAAGGAAATTCTGAACTATGTCGACGATTCGGTCGATGTGATCGCGATCGACGAGGTTCAGTTCTTCGATGAAGATATTATAGAAATCTGCGATTACTACGCGAAAAAAGGCAAGCGGGTGATGGCGGCCGGCCTGGATATGGATTTCAAGGGCGAACCGTTCGGCGTGATGCCGATTTTGATCACCAAGGCGGAATTTGTCACGAAGCTGACGGCCGTCTGTACGATCTGCGGTGCTCCGGCGACCCGCACGCAGCGTTTAGTCAATGGCGAACCGGCCAATTACGATGATCCGATCATTCTGGTCGGCGCGTCGGAAAGCTATGAAGCGCGCTGCCGGCACTGCCACCAGATTAAAAACAAGCCGTCCCATCTGGGGCTGGACCATGACTGAAGCGCTGAAAAAGTGGATCGCACCGAAAGATTTCTATAAAAAAGTATTTCTGATTTCCGTTCCGCTGGCCTTGCAGCAGCTGCTCAACAGCGCGATGGGGATCGCCGACAGTATGATGGTTTCCTGGATTGGTCAGGTGACCGCCGTCGGCACTGCGGCCCAGATTGAAAATCTGATGATGACGGTGGGCTTCGGCGTCGCCAGCGGCGCGGGGATCTTCATGTCGCAGTTCTTCGGCAAGCAGGATTTGAAAAGTGAGAAAAAGGCGTTCGGTCTGGGCGTGATCCTGAGCCTGATCAACGCGCTGGTCTGGATGGCGGCTTCGGTTTTCTTCGGCCGTCAGCTGATGCACTTTTACATTCCGGATCCGACGGTCATCGAATCCGCGCTGCAGTATCTGATGATCGCGATGATCTCCTATCTGCCGGGGGCACTGATCACAATGTTCTCGTTCGCTTACCGTTGCATACAGAAAACGCATGTGCCGATGTTGATCGGCCTTGTCAGCATGGCGGTGAATATCGTCCTGAACTACTGCCTGATCTTCGGACACTTCGGATTTCCGCAGATGGGGGTGCAGGGCGCGGCGCTGGCGACGCTGATCGCGCAGACGACGGGTCTGGTGATTCATATCGTCTACGCTTATAAATCAAAGCAGTCGTTCATCGGAACGCCGCGGGAAATGTTCGCGCTCAGCTCGGACTTTGTCCAGCCGATCTTACGCCGGGCGTATCCGTTAGTGCTGAATGAATTATTTTTCGGTTTCGGCAATACTTTATATATCCGCGCCTTCGGGCGCTTGGGCACCGAAGCGATGGACGCTTACTATGTCGGCAACCAGATCTCCAACATGTTCTTCTTTATCGTCCAGGGCTTAAACAGCGCCAACGGTGCAATTCTGGGCGCTTCGTTGGGGCAGGGCGATCTGGAGCTGGCAAAACGGCAGGGAAACTGGTTTGTGGCGCTGGCCGTCGTCTTGTCGGCCGTGTCGTCGCTGTTGATTCTGGGCTTCGCTCATCCGATGGTCGATCTGTTCGGCTTGCAGAACGCGAACGTGATTCAGGAAGCGGTGCTGATCGTCCGGATTTTCTCGATCCGGATCTCGCTGCGGATGTTCAATGTGCTGGTGTTCTCGGCGCTGCGGGCCGGCGGGGATTCCAAATTCCTGGCGTTTCTGGATGCGGGAATCATGTGGATCGTCGGCCTGCCGCTGGCCTTCATTCTGGTTGAAGGCTTGCATTTCACAAGCATTGCGCTGGTCTTCCTGATCATTCAGGTGGAACAGCTGGTACGCATGGTCATCGGCTTAAAGCGTTACTTTAAGGGCGCGTGGCTGATTGATTTAACGCAGGAAGTAAAAACTGCATAAGGAGGGTAAATAATGGATGCAATGATGAAACGGCTTCAGTCGATTGAAGAACGTTACAATGAAATCAACGAGGAAATGATGTCTCCGGAAATTGTTTCCGATCCGAAACGGCTGGCGAAGCTGGGCAAGGAACAGGCTTCGCTGAAACAATCCGTGGAGGCTTACGAGGAATTAAAGGGCCTGAATTCGCATATCGAGCAGGCGGAGGAAATGGCGAAGGAACATGATCCGGAGCTGAAGGAAATGGCGCAGATGGAGCTGGAAGAACTGCTTCCCAAGAAAGAAGCGCTGATCGCGAAGATCGAAGTGCTGCTGATCCCGAAGGATCCCAACGACGATCACGACTGTATCGTGGAAATCCGCGGCGCAGCCGGAGGCGACGAAGGAAATATTTTCGCCGGCGATCTGTATCGGATGTATGTACGGTATGCGGAAACGCAGGGCTGGAAAATCCAGGTGCTGGAAATGAGCGAATCGGAAGCTGGCGGCTTCTCCATGATTTCATTTCTGGTCAAGGGCGACGAGGTGTACCGTCAGCTGAAATTTGAATCCGGCGCGCATCGCGTGCAGCGGGTGCCGAAGACGGAGACTCAGGGGCGGATTCATACGTCGACAGCGACCGTCCTGGTGCTGCCGGACGCGGAGGAAACGGATATTGAGATCGATCCTGCGGATCTGACTTTTGAAACACACCGGGCTTCCGGCGCCGGCGGGCAGCATATCAACAAGACTGATTCTGCGGTCCGGATCGTGCATGTGCCGACTGGAATTACAGTCAACTGTCAGGAAGGCCGTTCCCAGCATGAAAACCGTGAAACCGCGCTGCGCTTAATCCGCGCGCGGGTCTTTGAAGAACTCAATCGTCAGAAAGAGGAAGAAGAAGGCGCAGTCCGGCGGGCGAAAATCGGAACGGGCGACCGTTCGGAAAAGATCCGGACTTACAACTATCCGCAGAACCGCGTGACCGATCATCGGATCGGCTTTACGATCAACCAGCTGGACCGGATTATGGAAGGGAAGCTGGACGACGTGATTGCGGCGCTGCTGGCGGAAGAACAGCGGCAGAAGCTGGCGGGCGAAAATAATGCCTAGTTTCCGCGAGCTGATTCACGAAGCGCTGCCGTTATTGGAACAGGCGCAGATTCCGCAGGAAACGGCGCAGGTATTTCTGTTGGAGCTAAGCCAGAAGGAAAGCTACGATCTGTATCTGCATTATGAGGACGAAGCGCCGGCGGAGCTGGTCGAACAATATCAGGCAGGGATGAAGCGGATTCTGAAACAGGAACCGATGCAGTATGTCCTGGGCTATTCCTGGTTTTATGGCTATCGGTTAAAGGTCAATGAAAATGTCCTGATCCCCCGTCCGGAAACGGAAGAGCTGGTGGCGAATATCCTGGCGGATCTGGATGAATATTTCGCGGATGTGGAAACGATCGACGCGGTGGATATCGGTACCGGCAGCGGCGCGATCGCGCTGTCGCTGGCCAAGGAAGAACCGAAAATCCGCATGAGCGCTACCGACATCAGCGCGGAAGCAGTGGAAGTGGCGAAAGCGAACGCCGCGAGCTTAGGCGTCGACGTGAAGTTTCTGATCGGCGATATGGCGCAGCCGGTGATCGACGCGGGAATGAAGGTCGATCTTCTGATCTGCAATCCGCCGTACATTCCGCAGGAGGAAACACTGGAAGCTTCGGTCAAGGATTATGAACCGCACGTCGCGTTGTTTGGCGGCGAAGATGGCTTGAAGTTCTACCGTCAGGTCTTTGCGGCCGCGCCGCAGGTGCTGAAGGACAGAGCGATGATGGCGTTTGAAATTGGCTGGAATCAGAAAGCGGCGCTGTTGGCGGAGGTCAGAAAAACCTTCGGCGATGTGCGCGCCGAGGTGGTCAAGGACATCAATGGCAAGGACCGGATGTTGTTCGTCTACTTCAATCTGTAAGCTTGTGCTGTGCAAGATCCTGGTATAAAAATGGAAAATCCGTCCATCCTGAAAGCAACAGGAAGGGCGGGTTTTTTATGAAGAAGCTGATGGTAATGATGAGTCTATGTTTGTTCTGTTCTCTTTGTACGATCGTTGGAGAAACGGAAGAAGTTCGATTTCAGATTCAGGCGGATTCCCGTGTTCATGAGGAAGCCGGCCTGAAAAATCAGATTTATGCAGTGTACTCCGAGTTAACTGACGGCGTGGACACAGAGTCCCGCCCGGTGATCGTCGCTCAGAATATCAAACGATTTGAAGTGAACGAGGACATCCGTGCGGAATATCAGAATAATATCGTGGTGATCACGCAGGGGGACGGCAAAGGCAGCCTGATCCATGGCAGCTTCGATGCGTTCAGCTGCGGACGCCCGGTGAAACCGAAATCCTGGATAGCGGAACTATTCGGACATGAATAATCAATTCAGGTTTATCGAGGAGCTTAAACGCATTTGTGTTCAAGAAAGCGCAGACATGAGCGCGTTATTAAAAAGATTAAAAAGAAATAAAACAATTTTATTGAGAGGTCTATTGCCCAAAGATGAATCGACGGTAAACACATTTAACGAATCTATTTTCCAAAAATGAATATTTTTCAGAATTGGAAAATAGGATGATTTTCTCTTCAGGTTAAAGTTGATCGCAAGGGGATTTACAAACTTGATTTTTCAAGATATGATAAATAGGCTCATAGAGTAGGAAGGAACAGGGACTGAGGTCGTTTCTTCCGTTTTTTTATGGCTTTAAGGAAGAGAGTTACTATGATTAAATAGAATCCGCAAGGATTGTCTGGAAGAACTTTTCGTTTACAATGGAAGCATGACGTAAAGTGTGTTATGAATCACAACAAGCGGTATCCAGGAACGCGGTATGAAGAAAGAGAAGTAAAACTCAAACGAAGGTAGAGGACAGAATGAAAAAAACAGGTTTGATCGTCTTACTCCTGCTCTGTTATGGCTGCGCCGCTGAAGTGCAGGAGAATCCTCGATCCACAGTGGATCCTGAACCGATGATATCCAGCACTCCCGATACTGTCAGCGGAGATACTTATTTTGAAGAAAATCCTAAAGCTGGAAATGCCGTCTTCGTATGTCATCAATGGAAAGAAAATAAGATTGACGATCGTTTCAGTCTGCCTGAAGGTGAATCCGTTTTTTTAAGAGACAGTCTCGTTTTCATTTTGTATCCTTCAGAAAATGATTTTGCCCGACTTCACATAACAAGCCGAATGGAAACCGAATATGATAAATGGCTGGATGGTGAATATCGGTCATCAGGCGATCATATTTATAAATTTTCTGTGAGCTATGCCAGTCCGAAGCGCTATGGGTTTGATGGTCCTGAGTCCTACAATGACTTTGTTACTGAAGGGGAAGTGTTCTCCGGTTATTTTATGATTGAAGAAAATACATTGTACTACTTAGGAGATTCCGAAGATTTCTCAAATTATCGAAATTATCCGGCTTGTGATACCAAGCAAGAGTGGTCTTTCTGACGTTGGATTGAGGATAGAACAAATGGAACTGACCGACGTTCAAAATGAATCCGCTGGTTATCGGTTCACGCTGTTGAAGATGAACAAGTCATCCGCTGGGAATAGACCGGCGGATTTGTTTTATTCGGTTTGAAAGGCGGAAATCAAAAATATCCGTTTTCTGTTTTGAGCGAAAGACTTAACATTAAGGAATTTTATGGTATAACTTTCTCATCAGGTTCTAAAGGAGGAATCGAAATGATTTTACTGACTTCACCCGTTCAAGTGGGGCATTTGCGCTTAAAAAACCGGCTGGTCATGCCGCCGATGGCGACGTCCAAGGCGGAAAACGGCAAGGTTACGCCGGAATTGATTCACTACTATCAGGAAAAATCCGCAGGCGGCGCACTGGGCTTGATCATCATGGAACACAGCTTTATTTCGGCGGAAGGGCAGGCCAGCGCAAACCAGACGTCGATTTCCAGCGATGAGGATATCGTGGGATTGCGCGAATTGACAGCGGCGATTCACGCTAACGGTTCGCCGGTATTCGCTCAGCTCAATCATGCCGGAAGCGCGGCGAAAGAAGAAGTTACCGGCTATGTCCCGTTAGCGCCCAGCGTGGTCAAACATCCCAAGGCGAAAGACGAATGCCTGCCCAAAGCCATGACAGCGCAGGATCTTGAAAAAGTGATCGCTGATTTTAAGGAAGCTGCCCGCCGGGCCCAGGCCGCCGGCTTTGACGGCGTGGAAATCCACTCGGCCCACGGCTATCTGCTCAACCAGTTTTATTCGCCGCTGACCAACCGGAGAACGGACGACTACGGAGGCTCGCTGGAAAACCGGATTCGCCTGCATTGTCAGATCATCGAAGCGATCCGCAGTCAGGTTGGTGCGGAGTATCCGCTGGCACTGCGGTTAGGCGCGTGCGAGGGGCTTGAAAACGGAAGTACGCTGGCAGACGCAATATCCGCATGCGCGGCATTTGAAAAAGCCGGCGTTGATCTGATCGACATCACCGGCGGCTTAGGCGGTTATGTTCGTCCGGGCCACAGCGAACAAGGCTATTTTCAGGACTATTCCGCCGCGATAAAACAGTCGGTTTCGATTCCCGTGCTGCTGACGGGCGGAATCACGGAAGTCTCGGCCGCGGAGGCGCTCTTGCAAAGCAGGAAGGCCGATCTGATCGGCGTCGGCCGGGCGATCCTCAAGGATTCCGGCTGGGCAAAAAAGGCAATCTCCGCTTTCTTATAAAACCATGAAGTTCTTAACCGCTTAATTCGTAAGATTTTTCCATCCTTTGTCCGCAAAGTACAGAATTGGAAAAATCTTTTTCTTGTCCGCGCCGAAATTTTTGACTGCGGAAATTTCTTTTCCGTTTCAGATCAGGCCGGCTGAAAAAACGCACGATCGGTATGAACAACTTTCGTTGTATAATGATAGCAAACGGGCCTCGGAAATCAACGGCGCCCAGGAAAAAGGGAGATGTGGTTATGCTTGTTGAAATTACAGAAACCTGTCGTCAAACAGAAAATTTGAACTACCCCTGTGAACATCTGACCGTCGGCTTTATCAGTGAAGAACAGCTGCAAGCGCTGGCCCGACAGGCCGGACTGCATCTGCCGATCCCCACGGAAAGGGAATCCCTGATGCGCAACGCCGTCAGCGTCAGCGAGAATGCCTTCTGGTGCGTGCTGCATCTGATCAATCCCGGTCAGATTCTGGGACAACGGGATAAGATCGGCCTGTTGATTGTAAAAAACTGTTTTTTAGTCGTCGATCTGTTCGACGAAGACGACAGCACCGGCGAAGCCGTCAATCGCATGCTTCAGTCGCTGCAGCCAAAGAAAGCGACGCTGCCGCGGTTGGTCACCGGCTTCTTTCGGGAGATTCTGATACAGGATCCGGATATTCATGAAGATCTGGAAACACGGATCGACACGTTGGAAAAAGAAGTGTTCGACGCCAGAGCGCCGCACTTTCGGCAGCAGACTCTCCAGTTGGGCAAAGAGCTGCTGACGCTGAACCGCTATTATGATCAGCTGATCAACATCAACGATCATCTGGAAGAAAACAGCAACGACTTGTTCGCCGAGGACGAGCTGCGCAGCTTCACACTGTTAAACGATCGAATCCTCCGCTATCGCGACAATGTGCAGCTGCTGCGCGACCGCCTGACCCAGACGCAGCAATCCTATCAGGCCCAGCTGGACTATCAGCTGAACAAGTCGATGAAGACGCTGTCGTTAGTCACGACGATCTGCCTGCCTTTGTCGCTGATCGCCGGCTGGTATGGTATGAACTTTACGGCGATGCCGGAATTGAAATGGCGCTATGGCTATCTCTATGTGATCGGATTGAGCGCGGCGGTCGTCAGTCTGGTGATCGTTCTGTTAAAACACAAAAAAGGGTAGAGTCTGTTCGCAGACTCTGCTTTCTTAACTTTAGCTTAACCTGCGAATAGTTATAATCGTAGATGTCCGGAGAGTGAAAGGAGAACCGCATGAAACTGTTGATTGTGGAAGATGAGGAAGATCTGGCGCTGGGGCTGAAGCGCGGGCTGCGGAAAAACGGCTACGAGGTCGACTGGACCGGCGAGGGTCGGGAAGGGCTGGATCTGGCGCTGGCTGAGGATTACGGCTGCGTCCTGCTCGATTTGAATCTGCCGGGATTGGACGGACTGGATCTGCTTCGCCGGCTGCGCGCGGAGAAGCCGCAGCAGAAGATTCTCATTTTATCGGCCCGCGGGACGGTGGCGGACAAGGTGAGGGGGCTTGACCTGGGCGCAGATGATTACCTGGTCAAACCGTTTCACTTCGAGGAACTGCTCGCGCGCATCCGCAATCTGACCGGACGCCGTTTTGTGCGCCAGGACGCCGTTGTCTGCCGCGGTTCATTGCGGATCGACACCGGCAGTCATCAGGTGTATGTGCGGGATCAGCGGCTGAGGCTGACCGCCAGGGAAACGCAGATTCTGGAAACGCTGGCGCTGCACGACGGCAAGCGGCTGAGCGCGGAAACGATTATCTGCCAGGTTTGGGGCGAAGACGAAGATCTGTTTTCCAACGCCTTTAAAGTTCACCTGTCTTCCCTGCGCCGCAAGCTGGCCTCGGCCAGTGGGGAAGACTGGATCGAATGTCAGCGCGGGCTAGGGTATTGCCTGAAGGAGAATCCGGATGAAAAAGCTTAGTTTACAGGTCAAGATTACGCTGCTGTGCACGGCGATTCTGACCGCGGCCTGTGTGCTGCTTACCCTTTCCTCCATGATGTTCAGTTCCCACGAATTGATCGGGGTAGCCAGGCAGGCGACGACCGTGATAACTGATTATGCCGTTTCGGTTAAAGAAGCATACAACCTGCAGCCCGCCCCAACCGCAAACAGCGGCCGTGAGGAGATCAAGGTTGATCAAATTGTCATCAATTCCAATCTTGCGGATTTTTACAACGTAAATCTTCCTGAGCAGGTGGAACAAAGCATGGTGGCGATCACAACCGCGGCCAACGATCAGATTCAGATTCAGGTTGTCGGTTTGATGACGGCGATCATTCTGTTGGGCACGTTGGGCATTTATCTGACCGTTTCCCGCCTGACACGTCCGCTGCGTCAGTTGTCGACCTCGATCAGTACGCTGGACGAAGATCAGCTGTCGGTCCGGCTGGAAGAAAACGGCATCCGCGAGGTCGCGGAACTGAGCCATTCGCTCAACCAGATGATCAGCCGGCTGGACGAAGCCTTCGAACGGCAGAAACGCTTTACTGCCGATGCAGCGCATGAGCTGAAAACACCGCTGGCCTCGATTCAGGTCAATCTCGACTCCCTGCGGCAGGAAGAAGAATACACCGCCGAGGAAGCGGCCGAGGTGCTGGAAGTGACCCAGCGCAACATCCGCCGGCTGAATCGACTGGCCGAAAATCTGCTTCAGCTCAACAGCGCGCAGGTGATCGAGCAGCGTCAGCGCTGTTCCGTTCACGATTGCTTTTGCACGATTATCGAGGAGCTGGATCCGCGGATTCGACAGAAACAGCTGAGTGTCCAGCTGGCCGAAGCTTATCCTTGTCTGGATACCGATCCGACGCTGCTGCTTCGCTGTCTGTATAACTGCGTGGAAAACGCTGTGAAATACACCCCGGAACACAGCACGATCCGGATCGATTTAAGCAAGCGGGAAGATCAGCTTCAAATCCTGATCGCCAATCCGTCACAGCCGATCAGCGAAAGTCAGTGCGCCCAGCTGTTTCAGCCGTTTTACCGGCTGGATGCCTCGCGCAGCCGCAAACTGGGCGGCAGCGGTCTGGGCCTGGCGATCACGCAGGAAATTGTGACCCGGCTGGGCGGAACGATTCAGGCAGTCTGGAAAGACGGCGAATTCCAGATTCAGATTCTGCTTCCGAAAGGTTAATCAAGCGGACTCTGGACAGACAGAGCGCTTCCGAAATCGGAATTTCTGAGCTTGATGATCCGAAGCGTCTCTTTCGCATTTGAGCTGTACTGCATCATTGAATTGAAATCAAAACGGACTTTTGAGGAAAGTTGTTTTCCTTGCGCCCGTAGAAAGGAAATACACTATGAATTTCATTCAGCGTGCGCTGCGGCACTTATCCCGCAGCAAGACAAAATCACTGCTTCTTACTCTGACGTTTTTTCTGATCGCCAACTTTGTGGTCGTCGGCTTTTCGATCAGCGCGGCCGCGGCGGAAGCCAAGATTGAAACGCGCCGCAAAATGAATCCGGTCGTCGAGTTTACGATGGACTTTGACGCCTGGTATGAAAAATATATGAGTCTGGATTCGGAGGAACGCAAAACCTTTGCCTATCCGAAACCGGATCCGGAGCTGGTGAGAAGAATGTTAGCCGATTCCCGCGTTAAATCCGCGGACTGGACGCGCTCCACGTTGGGCTATGCGGACGGGTTTGCGCCGGTGGAGATCCAGCGGCCGCAGAAGACGGAGGACGAGGAGGACGACGGGATGTTTTCCACCTCAGTCGTCGTTTCGGAAACGATGTCCGGCAGCGGGCAGGCGACGAACCAACAGCCCAACATGACGCTGCTGGGACTGCTTTCGCCGCAGCTGAACAAGCTGGCGGACGAAACGTGGAAACTGGCCCAGGGCCGGATGATTACGCAGGAAGAAATAGATAACGGAAGTCCGGTCGCCGTGATCGACAAGCGGCTGGCGGAAGCGAATAATCTGTCGGTCGGCGATTTCATCCGGATCAAGCTGTATTCTGACGACGAGATCAACGCTGTGGCCGATACTGCCAACGACAACGTCCTCGAACTGGAGATCGTCGGGATTTTGGACAGCGCGGAGGAGCTGAGCAGCGAGGAGCTGCAATGGGCCAGCGAATATTCCCATCCGGCCAATCAGGTGCTGATGCCGCTGCCATTGTACGCACAGCACGACATCGCGCTGATGGCGCTGTTCCATCAAGCCAACCCGAAAGTGGCCGAAGCCAGGCTGGAAGACTATAACCCGTCCAGCGCCGTGTTTGTGCTGAACGATCCGCTGGAGGTCGATGCCTTCCGCGACCAGTATAATCAGAATCTTGACGAATATCTGATCATGGATGCCAACGATGAGATGTACCAGCGTTTGTCGAAGCCGCTTGACACCTTGACGGTGTTCTCCGATCTGATCGTGGCGGTCGTTCTGATCAACGCGGTGGTGATTATTTCCCTAGTCAGCGCATTGACGTTGAAGACGCGGGAAACGGAGATCGGGGTCTTGCTTTCCCTCGGCGTGTCCAAAGTCAAGATTGTCGGGCAGCTGTTTACGGAGCTGTTGATCACGGCGATGATCGGCTTTGCGCTGGCCTCCGCGACGGGGTCGATGCTTGCCGGAAGCGTCGGCGAGAAAGCGCTGGCGATGCAGGTGCAGGAAAACCAGACAAGCGAGCCGGGCGTCTTCACGTATTCATCTTCGGATTCCTTGTTTAACGAAGTCAGCCAGGAAGAGGTGACGGCCAGCTATCACGCCGGTGTGGATGCAGGCATTTTGATTCAGATCTTTGTTTTAGGCGTTGGCGTGGTCTTCATCAGTACCCTGATACCGTCGATGATGGTGCTCCGTTTCAATCCGAAGAAGATCCTGATGAGTCAGAATTAGAAAGGACAACCGCATGTTAAAATTAGTAAACTTAAATTATGGCTACACCGACGGCGCGAATCGCCGCAGCATCCTGCGGGATTGCTCGTATACGTTTGAGGAAGGACGGTTTTACACTATTCTGGGACCTTCCGGCAGCGGCAAGACGACGCTGCTTTCGATCCTGGCCGGCTTAGACAGCGCTGAAAGCGGCGAGATCTGGTACAAGGATGAACAGATCACTCCCAATCGGCTCTATCATTACCGCCGCAATCAGATTGGCATCGTGTTCCAGCAGTACAATCTGATCAACTACCTGACCGGTATTGAAAACGTCGAGCTGGCCATGACGGAAACGGATAACGCCGTGCCCGAAAACCGCCGGGAAATTGCTTACGCGCTGCTTGAAAAGGTGGGAATTGTACGCTCCAAGGCGGAGCGTCCGATTTCCAAACTGTCCGGCGGCGAGCAGCAGCGGATTGCGATCGCGCGGGCGCTGGCAGCCAATGTCGATCTGATCTTTGCGGATGAACCGACCGGCAATCTCGACACAGCGACCGAACAGGAAATCATCCGGATCTTCCGCCTTCTGGCGGAAGACTTCGGCAAGACCGTCATCGTCGTTACGCACTCGGAAACCGTTTCCCGTTTCAGCGATGAGCGGGTGCTGCTGGAAGATGGGCAGCTGCATCGGCTGCCGCCGGAGGCGGAGGCGGCAGGGGTCTGAGAACCGGGAATGCGGAGCAAAGATTGTTCAATATTACAACGAATAAAGCACCGCCAGCTTGAAATGTGAAAAAAGTAACAAAATTATGGCCTTTCAAATCCTGCCGAGGTATAATAGATGTAGTTAAAAGGAGGAACAATTCATGATGATTCAAGATCGATTTGCCGGCAAGGTCATGGTCGTAACCGGCGGTACCTCGGGAATCGGCAAAGCCGTATGTTTAAGAGCGGGCGCGGAAGGCGCGAAGGTCGTCATCGCCGGACGAAATCAGGCGCGCGGCGAAGCGATTGAAAAGGAAATCCGCGAAGCGGGCGGCGAGGCGGTATTCATTCAATGCGACGTTACCAGAAAAGAGGATATTATCAATCTGTATGCCAGGACCGTTGAAATTTACGGACGGCTGGATATCGCGATCAACAACGCGGGCATCGTCGGCGATTCCAAGAAGATCGAAGATCTGACGGATGACGACTGGTTCAGCGTGGTCAATGCCAATCTGAACGCGATGTTCTATTGCATCCGGGAAGAAATCAAATATATGCTGAAAAATGAAAATGGCGGCGCGATCGTCAACACGGCTTCTGTCGCAGGAATCCGCGCAACCCCGGCGGGACCGGCTTATGTCGCAAGCAAGCACGGCGTCGTCGGTCTGACGAAATCCACAGCGATGGACTATGCCAAAAACAACATCATCTGCAACGCGGTCTGCCCGGCCGGCACCGATACGCCGCTGACTGAAGCGGCCAAGGAAAAGATCTATGCCAAGATCGCCGAATTGAAGGCGCAGGGCATTGATCCTTCCGAATTCATGAAGAATTCCATGATCGCCGGCAAGACCCAGACCCTGCAGGGCCGCAACGCGACTTCGGAAGAACAGGCGTCGACGATCCTGTACTTCGCTTCCGATGAAGCGCGTCACATCACCGGTTCGATCGTCGTCGCCGACGGCGGTTTCACCGTCTATTAAGCCTGAAATCTGATAACCAACCAGGAGAACGGGAGACATCTTCCGTTTTCTTTTTTGTCCTTTGGGAATGAAGGAAAAGAATCGTCAGACGGCGTGATCACTTGAAGCTCAGGATTGAAATTGAATTGGGATCCGAGGCAGAATCATTACGAAATGTGAAACAAATTCGTCAGCTTAAGAAAGTCTTCAGGAAGTTCACGGAACCTTCACCCGTTTTTGATACGAATCCCATAATGTTTGTTTATAATACAAGCATACAAGGAAGGAGGTATCCAGACGAATAATCAGCTGAGAAAGCATAAAAAATAAGTTCCCTTTTCATAAAATAATTTTCCCCCCTCTTAAACTATAAAAACAAATTGGAAGGCCGGCTTCCCCTCCGGCCTTTCGAAAGCACCTGCCGCTCCCCTCGGCAGGTTTTTTCTGTTTTTCTTTTAAAAGTAAATTTGATGGAAAGTCCAGTCAGGAAAAGCTTGAAAATTTCCCCAATCTGGCAGAAACTAAAGTTAATCCAGAACGAAGTGTGGATATCGAAGAATTCGGAGGAAATGTCTATGGAAATCAAGCACATACAAGATCATCTGATGAGTGTAGAAGAAGGATATGTCCGTTGTTTTCTGATTGAAGGAGAAACAGGAGCGCTGGTGATCGACGGCGGGGTGGAAACAGGTCTGCGAAAATTTGTGGAAAAGCAGACATCTCAGAAGCTGACGTTTCTGTTGACGCACAGTGATCCTGATCACACGGCGGCCTGCGGCGAGTTTGAAGAAATCCTGCTTCATCCTGCCGAAATGGCCCGGCTGGCGCGGAAACAGAAAATTCAGAACCGGTTTGCCGCCGTACAGGAGGGGGATTCGCTTGATTTTGAGCCGTATCATTTTGAGGTCGTGCTGATTCCTGGCCATACGCCCGGCAGCATCGCCTTGTGGGAAAAAGAAAAACGGTTTTTGATCAGCGGCGACAGCGTGACGAATGCGACGACGTTTCTGTTTGGCGAGGGCCGGAGTCTGCCGGCGTATTTATGCAGCCTGCGGAAATTGGCGGCCATCGCGGGCCAGCTCGATGTGATCTACGGCTCACATGGACCAGTGGAGGTCCCGCCAACGAGGATCAATGAGTTGATCGCGCTGTGCGAATGGGTGGAACGCGGTGAGATTCACGGGGTGCCGGCCGAGCGTTTTGCGGGCGATATTCAGGAATATCGTCATCAGGGCGCGGCAATTTATTATCCAGCTTCAATTCAAGAATAGAAAAAGACGGCTGTCTTTCTGAGATTTCGGCGGCGATTGCCGGAAAGGCCAGAGAGAGACCGTCTTTTTTTGTCTTGTCGGACTAATCCAGCTTACTTTCGCCATTTGTCAGCTGGTAGCGGATTTGTGAGCGGTCGAAGTCCGGAATCTCATCGCTGAGGATCACGGCCTGATCCAGCCGGGAGAATTTCACCGGATAGAGCTTATTGAACTTGGAGCCGTCTGCCAGAACGAACGTCGAGCTGGAATGGGCGATGACTTTCGCCTTGACGTCCGCCTCCTGTTCATTGGTCGTCGTGAAGCCGACCTTCTCATGGATGCCGTTAACACCGAGGAACGCGATGTCAAAAAACAGATCGTCCAGCTGGCGCAGCGTGAGATTGCCGGTCACCGCTTCGGTCGTCCAGCGGATCGTGCCGCCCAATAAGATCGTGTGCGTCAAGCTGCGCTTGAGCTTCGCGATATGCGGCAAACCGATCGTGACGACCGTGATGTTTTTCGCGCGCACATAATTCAACATTTCATAGGTGGAACTGCCGGCGTCGACGTAGATCATCTGATTGTCTTTAATCATGCTTGCGGCCAGACGCGCGACCTGATTCTTGCTTGAAATATTGGTTTCGGATTTGATCAGCATCGGCGGTTCTTCGGACTGGCCGTCGTTGAGCCGGACGCCGCCATGATACCGGCTGACCATGTTGAGATCCTCCATCTGCTGCAGATCACGGCGCACCGTCGCCTCGGAAACACGCAGCAGCGAAACCAGCTCACCGACGCTGATCGCGGTGTTTTCGCGGCACAGGTCGATGATGGCCGCCCAGCGTTGTTGTTTTATCATCGTTTTCGCCTCCGGAATCATTATAACATTCATTCGTGTTCCATGATCAAATTTGATCGAAATAATTCATGATTCAATCAAAAATAATGATTGATTCTGCAAATGGCAGTGATTGTTTTCAAAAACGATCAAAATATGCTTGAAATCAGCGCTGATATCGCTTACATTGAAAACGCAGGGAGGTATACTACGATGATTATTACACTCACGCTGAATCCTTCGATCGACTACACGCTGACGGTGAACGAACCGCTGCTGGACATCGAGGTGAACCGCACGACTGGTGAACAGCTGAAGGTTGGCGGCAAGGGTTTGAATGTTTCGATGATGCTGGATAAGCTGCAAATCCCGTCGCGGGCAATCGCGCTGCTCGGCGGCTTCACCGGCGATTATATTGAACAGGCACTGCGGTCGTATCCGCGGATCAATCTGACGCGGGTGCCGGTCGAGGGCATGAACCGGATCAACGTCAAGCTGTATCATGGGCCAGGCACGCTGTGCGTCAACGCCCGCGGGCCGGAAGCCGGAGCTTCTGTCCGGCAGACGCTCTTAGACTTGCTGGAAGCGGCAGGACCGGACGACTGGGTGCTGGTGTGCGGCAATATGATGCGCGGGTTGGATGCGGATTTTCTGACTGGGCTGTGCGCGAAAGTGCATCAGCGGCAGGCCAGACTGGTCATCGACATGGAAGCGTTGTCCCCCCAGTTAATCCAACGGTGCCGGCCGGATTTGATCAAACCCAACTTCTACGAGTTCAAACTGCTGACCGGACAGCCTGACCTGACGCTTGACGAACTGCCGCAAGCGGCCGCGAAGCTGCGCGAAAGCGGCGTCGGCAACATTCTTGTTTCGTTGGGGGCAGAGGGCGCTCTGTTGGCAGCCTCTGACGGGATTTACCGACTGAGCCAGGAGCCTGTCGCGGCGATCAATCAGGTCGGTTCCGGCGACGCGATGCTGGCGGCGTTTGTCGGCCGGTTATCCGAAGGTCGGTCCAAAGCGGAAGCACTGGCCTGGGCCGGGGCGGCAGGAAGCAGCGTCGCGATGACCCATGATGAAGTGAGCGCCGGCCAGATCGCTCAAGGACTTCACCGCATGCACGTTCACAAGCTCTAATCCAGCTGCCGGCCATCGAACCGATGGAATCCGAAGAAAAAAGAGGAGAGAAAAACCATGGCAAAAAAATTGAATTACGCCGACATGGCCGCCGCGATCATTACGCAGCTGGGCACTCAGGAAAACCTCACCAACGTCAATCACTGCGCGACCCGGCTGCGCGTGGTTGTCCGCGATCCATCCAAGGTTGACGCCGCGGCGCTGAAGAAGATCGATGGCGTGATGGGCGTCGAGGTCCGCGAGAATCAGGTTCAGGTCATCGTCGGGCAGATCATCGAGGATCTGTTTCTCGAAGTGGAAAAACGCGTCGGGAAGTCCAGCGCTGGGGGAGCGGAGAAGCCGCAGGAAAAGAAGCTTGTCGCAATCTTCTCCAATTTCCTGCAGCTGATGGCGGGGATCATGAGTCCGGTCATTCCGTCCCTGATCGCCGCCGGCTTTCTGACCTGTCTGTTATTGCTTCTGAATCTGGTCTTCGGGCTGGAATCGACCAATTCCACCTATGTCATTCTGAATAACCTGGCACAATCCGTCTTCTACTTCCTGCCGGTCTTCGTCGCTTACACCTCCGCAAAGAAATTTGACACGGAACCGGTGCTGGCGATGCTGCTGGCGTGCTGGCTGCTGTACCCGGATTGGGTCGCCATGGCGGCAGCCGGCGGCTATACGAGCTATTTCGGCATCCCGGCGCTGTTGACAACGTATAACGGCGCGGTCCTGCAGATCATTCTGTCGGTTTGGGTGATGTCCAAAATCGACCAGCTGCTGAAAAAAGCGCTGCCGCTGTCAGTCCGACATTTCTTAAAGCCGTTCCTGCTGATTCTGATCACGTCAATCATCACGCTGACGCTGACCGGTCCGTTAGGCGGGTTAGTCACGAATTATATCGCGATGTTCATCGCCTGGATCCGCAATTATGCCAGCTGGGCGGCGGTGCCGGCGATCATCATCTTTGCCAGCACGATCGGTCTGTTATGCCCGGGCTTCCATCTGGCGCTGATTCCGATCGCGACGACCAGTCTGGCCACAGTCGGCTACGACGATTTCATCAATATCTGGTTCTTCTGCTGCACGATCACGCCGGGCTTCATCGCGCTGGCCGTGGCGTTAAAAACCAAGAACCGCCGGTTAAAGGAAATTGCGTTCCCGGCTTCGATCTCAGCACTGTTCGGCGGCATTTCCGAGCCAACGACCTATGGTATCTCCTATAAAATGCCGAAGGTTTACTTCTGCAGCATTGCGACTTCGCTGATCACCGGGCTGTACGCGGGCATCGTGCATCTGAAATGCTTTGGCTTCGGCGGCTATTCACTGACGAATATCCTGCTTTATCTGGGCGAAAACGGCGATACGACAAACTTCATTAAAGCGTTAATCGGCGTCGGCATCATGGCGGTCTGCTCGTTTGTCTTCGTGTTGATGACAAAGTGGGACGACAGCGTCTATAACGAGGAAGCGGACGAAACTGAAAACGCAGCAGTGGCTCTGACGTCCGTCGAGCTGTCCGCACCGGCACAGGGCGCGTATATCGCGCAGGAAAACATTGCCGATCCGGTCTTCGCGGCCGGTACGCTCGGCGCCTGCTTCGGCATCCGCCCGGAAACTGACGATGTTTTCGCACCGGTGGACGGCGTGATCAATTCCATCGCTCCGACCCGGCACGCCATCACGATCAAGGCGGCCGGCGGGGCCGAGGTGATGGTGCATATCGGCATCGACTCGATGAAGTTGGAAGAGCATGAAATTGAAACACTTGTGCAGATCGGCCAGACCGTCAAACGGCATCAGCCGATCGCCAGGATCGACCGTGAAGCCTTCGCAGCGAAACAAATGGACGATTCGATTATCGTCATTCTGTTAAACAGCGCGGCTTACGCTCAGGTTCATGCCGATGATCAGCAGCAGCAGCTGATCGCCGCGGCATAGAGAAACGGAGGAATCGGAATGCGGAAATATGCGAAACAGCTGTTGGATCAAATCCACGCGAAGGAACATGTTGAAACCGTAGACGGCGTTCCTGTCTTGATGAAACCGGTGCCGGACGACGACCGGGCGCATGTGCTGGATCCGCGGCTGCTGGAAGTGATCCGGATGAAACGGAAAATGTTTGCCCGGCGGGCACAGAAGGGTTACCGGCTTTCACAGGAGCGTTATCGTCCGGATAAAGTGACTGAGGATCTGTGTACTGTGGAAATCGACGTGGATGAGCGGCTGATTGATATCGGTCACGATCATAAAATTGACATTTACCTCTATCGGCGTCAATCCGATCAAGGCTGCCTGCCAGTGCTAGTCTATCTCCATGGCGGCGGCATGACGGCCGGGGATATGCGGCTGTTTGCCAATCAGATGCGGTTGATCGCTGAACTGGCTCATGCCGTGGTGGTGTTTCCGGAATACCGGCTGGCCCCGGAATGTCCGTATCCCGCGTCGATTGACGACGCCTGGGGAACGGTGCAGTGGGTTGCGGAACATGCCGACGAGCTGAACGTCGATCTGAACCGCCTGATGGTGGCCGGCGACAGTGCGGGCGGCGCGCTGACAAACGCTTGTTTATTAAAGGATGAGAATGGTCTGATCAAAAAAGCATTTGAAATCTATCCGGCCGTGGACAGCACGGATTACCGCAGTCAAACGCGGTATCTCTGGTCCTATGACGCGTATCCGATTCTTGAAGAACAGCGGGAAGAAGCCTTCAGCCGGATCGACCGGATTAAAAACAGCGCCGACGTAAGCGAGGCGGAAAGTCTGTATCTGCAGGGAAAGACCAGCTATGAGAATCCGCTGGTTTCCGTAATTTACGCCCCGGCGGAAAGAATGGCGCAATTCCCGCCGATGGTGATCGTCAGCGCGGAATATGATTACCTGCGTGTTGGCAGCGATTATTTTGCCAGCCTGCTGCAGGAGGTGGGCGTTAACGTGAAGTCGGTGCGTTACTGCGGTTGTGATCATGGCTTCCTCGATCTGCTGGGAACCGTTGTGCAGGCGGAGGATCTCTGCGGTTTGATCGCTGAAGAAATCCGCGCGATGAACGGATAAACGATCAGGGAGACGGCCGAACCCGTCTCCTTTTTCCTCCATTTCGGCCCAGTTCAGGTTTTCTTTGTGATTGGTGCAGTTTAGGCGTGCGCCGGTCTGGGACGTGTGCGATAATGAGGGCAGAGAAGCGAGTCAGAAAAGTGTATCGTTCAAACCAGCCATCCGGGAGTGGATGGGGGAGGAGTGAAATTCATGTTGGTAACGATGAAAGAAATTCTCGACAAGGCCAGCGCCGGCAATTACGCGGTGGCGGCCCCGAATCTGTGGACGGAGCTGGACGCCCGGGCGGTGATCGACGCGGCGGAAGAGCTGCGGGCGCCGTTAATCCTGGATATCGCCTACCCGGCCAATCCGGATCTGTTTCTGCTTTGTCAGATCGCGCGGTATTTCGCTCAGCGCTCAGCCATTCCGGTCGCGATTAACCTCGATCACGGCGGCGCGAAGAAAGAAGTGCTGGAAGCGTTCAGAGCCGGATTTACGTCCGTCATGATCGACCGGTCGGCGTGCCCGTTTGACCAGAATGTGCGGGAGGTCAGGGAAATTGTCGAGCTGGCGCATGCGCTGAATATTTCCGTGGAAGCCGAACTGGGCCATGTCGGCATGGCGGATCAATATGAAACCGACGGCGGCGCAGCGCTGACGGATCCGGAAACTGCGGCGGAATTCATCCGGTTGACCGGCGTGGATTGTCTGGCGGTGGCTGTCGGCACAGCGCACGGCGCTTATCCCAAGGGCATGAAGCCGAAGCTGGATTTTGAACGGCTCGCGGCGATCAAGGAAAAGACCGGTCATTTCCCATTGGTGATGCACGGTTCCTCCGGCACCGATAATGAAACGCTGCGGAAGGCCTGCCGGATGGGGATTAATAAAGTGAATATCGCCAACGATCTATGTCAGGCCGCGGCCAAGGCGGCGAAAACCGCCGATCTTGAAGGCAATCATGCCTATGATCTCAGCGCGGTGATCTATGAAGCAGCCAAGACGAAGATGATGGAGATGATCGGAGTCTATGGTTCCGCTGGGAAAGCGGGTTAAAATATTTCATTCGCTTTAGAAGAATATAAAATAAAATCCACAGAGCTTGGGAGTACGGCTCATGTGGATTTTATTTTTATGGTCAGGAGTAACCCGGTATTCGTCTTTTTATAATGTTTTTCTGAATTCTTTAACGATATCCATGAATTCTTTAACCCGCTGTTCATCAACCGCGTTTTCGAAAATACCGTCAATTTTGAAGGTTGTCGCGCAGACCGCACCGTCAGCGACGGATAACTGCCGTGTGATATTATCTTTATTGCAGCCTGTATTGCAAAGAATTGGCGTACGCTTCACTGAGTTTTTGACAACAGAGAGAACCTGCGTATCGGTTTCGCTGCCGGCAGTCAAGCCGGAAACACATAAGGCGTCAGGACGATTGTTAAATTCCGTGGATTTCGCGATTTCCGCGATATTTCTATCTGCCAGATATTTTGCGGCTTCCGGGACAATGTTGAATAACATTTTAACGTCCTGTGCGCCGATTGCCATTTTGTGACGTACCGTTTTCCCAACGTTTGTATTCCATAAGCCAAAATCAGAGGCATAAACGCCGGAAATGATTTCACGGATAAATTTGGCGTCAACCGCAACCGCCAGGTCTAAGGAAGCAATAGGATCCCAAAGGCAGTTCACGCCATAAGGAACGGTAATTTCTTTCTTTAATTCACCGATAACATGAGCCATGGCCGCGATCGTTACCGGCTCAACTTTCGTCAGATAGGGCAGCGAAAATTCATTGGAAAACATGATGGCATCGACGCCGCCGTTCTGCAAAGCGTGAAGGTCTCTTCTGGCGCAGTCCAGAACCTTAGCCATTCCCCCCTGCTTATCGTAATAAGGGTCTCCAGGAAGCGGCTGCAGGTGGCACATCGCGATGATCGGTTTTTTTACACCAAATAATTCTTCTAGCCAGTTGTTCATAATTAATCAATCCTCCTTGAACAACCCCATTATAGTGCAACCAATTTTATGTTTCTAGTGATCAATAATGATCAATCATATAACGAATTAATTGTTCATAAATCATAAAATTTGTCTATAAACGAAAAAAATAGGAAAAATAATAGAAAACATTCATAAAAAATCAATCATAAGTGTTATAATGGAAGCGGAGGAACAGAAGATGAAAAAATATTCAATGAAACAACGGATTGTTACTATGGTAAACGCGGCGATTTTTTTAGGCTTTCTGGGATTAACGCTTTCAATGTTTTTTGAATCAAAGAAAACAGGACTGGATTGGGCAATGCTGCTGATCTGTCTCGGTATCTTTGCGTGCGCGCTCTATTATGAGTATTTAAAGTATTTATATAACGATGCTCTGTATACTTTAAACTTTTTACTAAATCCGCAATCCGCAGAGGAGAAATATAAAAATTTATGCAAACTCGATATCACCCATAATTATGAAAAAAATACAGGGATTTTTGAGGTAATGATTTCAATCGAGAAAAACGACCCTGTTAAAGCACTGGAATTGATTAAAAAAAATGAAAAGAGATTTAGAAGCAATGTTGAATTGTTAATCATTATGTATTATTATCAAATCAGAGCTTATCTGTTGTTGGGAAATGCTAAAAAAGTAAATGAAGTTTACAGCGACGCTCAGGTAATTCGGAAAATGAAAAAAAGACCGAATATCATCAATTATCATGAGTTGGACGGATTGCATGAACTGGCATTGGGAAATAAAAAGAAAGCCTGCGACTATTTCAAACAGGTGGACGGTTCAAAAATGAATCCCAAGGAAATCCTCTTTATTTACAGTCAGTTGGCAGAACTCACCGCAGGTGAGGAACGTGCGGAGTATCAGCGCAGAATAGCGCAATTAAAAGGAGTTGCAAATCCATGAAAGTAAGCAAAGCGATAGTCAATGACCGGCGGGTTAAAATTATGCGTCTGATTGAGGAAAAACGTTCAGTCAGCGTGGATGAGCTTGTCGAAAAATATCATGTTTCTCCAATCACGATTCGCCGCGATCTCCAGTATTGGGAAGACAAGGGAGCGATTATCCGGAATTATGGAGGAGCATCGTTAATCCAGGAATTTGTTGAAGATGAAGAATATGAAAGAACGACCTTTCAAAAAGCAATCGCCAAGAGGGCAGCTTTATATATTGAGGAAGACGACGTTATCTTTATTAATTCCAGTACAACAGCTTTAATGATCGTCGATTATATTAAGGACAAACACGTAACGATTATTACCAATAATGCCAGAGCGATTAATTATACGCCGGATCCCAAGGTTCTCATCATATTCACCGGCGGGGAGGTGCGCTTCCCTAAAAATTCAATGACTGGAGATTTTGCGGTGGCGGCCCTGAATAATATTACGGCGACCAAGTGTTTTGTAGGCTGCAGCGGTTTGACTGAGAATGGAATCTCAACAGGTTTAATGAAAGAGATGTTAATCAATCAGACCATGATCAAGCGGACAAGCGGCCAACGCTTCGTTTTATGCGACAGTACGAAGATCGGCGTCAGTTATTCATTCTTCTATTCCAGTTTGAAAGGCTTTGATTATCTGATAACGGATGTGAAAGCAGATGACGAAGTGATCGAAAAAGTAAAAGAGAATACCGGAATTAACGTCATCAAAGTGGAACCGCTAAAAGGCGGATGGAAAATATAAAATTGAGCTGTATGAAAAATGAGCGCGGTGTCGGTAAGCGGCAGCCTGATCTCCATGAAAAGCTCATTTTCAATACAGAAAGTCTCAGAATAGAAAAAGAAACAAAACCGGATCTCCATAATGAAAAAGCAATGAAATCTTTGAGTGGATTTCATTGCTTTTTTCGATTATGACCAGATTTCTTTGATTTTTTCTTTCATTCGGCGAGCTTCTTTAGCTGGATCCGCAGCTTTGCGGATTGCCCGTCCAAAGATGAAACAGGATACCGGGATCCCTCGGAATTTCTCCAGATCGTCATAGCCGATACTGCCGGTAGCCGCAACGTCGATACCCATGTCGCATAATTTTTTTAAAGTGGCGATTTCTTCTTCATCCCAACCGCCGGGTTTATCGCCGGAATGCTGCAGCGTCAGCTGGGAGATGCCTAATTCTTTCCACAGTTTAACGTCCTCAAAGCTCCAATGGCCATACAATTCGATTTGCAGCTTTGTGTTTAATCCGCGCTTTTTCGCTTCTGCCTGAACAGAAGTAATCGTGCCTGGCTCGCAGGCGCATAAAATCGTCGTGAAATCCGGCCGGCCATCCAAAAGCATTCCGCCAATTTTGCTTCCAGCATCCACAATTTTCAGATCGGCAAGCAAAGGCTTGTTCGGGTACATCTCCCGGAAAATTTTTACGACGCGGGCACCTTCCGCAGCGATCAGGGAATAACCACATTCCAGAATATCAACTTCGTCGACAACACCGGTCTGGCAATCGCGGATCGCTTCTTCGGTGCTGGAACAGTCTAAAGCAAGCTGCACTGTAGGGATTTTCATTCTTTGTTCTCCTCCTTTATTTTATTTCTTAAAAAACGTTGAATACTTGGAAGCTGGCGAATAAAACCAAGTTCTTCTTCACACCAGACTTCTGCTGTAAAAGTCCCTTGGAAATCAGTATTTTTAAAGTGTCTCAGGACGCTGTTGAAATCGACTAATCCCGTTCCATAGGGAATATTGTGTTCGTCTTTTGAAATAGCGTCCTTGAGATGACAGGCCACAATTTCACCCTGACCGCCGGCGAGGTCGCTCACGACGTCGAATCCGTTATAAGCGACATTTCCAGTATCGGCATAAAGCTTAAACTGAGGATGATTCACCTTCCTGACAAACGCCGCGCATTGAGTAATTGTGGAAAAATGAGGCACATCTTCCAGGACCTCCATGGCCAGCGTGACCGGATAAGCCTGAATCAATTCCAGAATTTCAAATAATGAGGAAGCAAAACGGATTCTGGTGTCCGCGGTGCTTTCTTTTTGATAGACGTCATAAGGCGCTAACTGAATGATCGGAATCTTTAATTTTGCAGCGAGGATGATCGCTTTTTTTACAATTTCAATGCCCGCGTCAAAGCGCTTTGGATCGCCTAAGGGATAGAAGCGGTTGGCGCTGAGTGCCATTGTCCTAAACGGCATCTCAAAATGATCGGCAAGTTTTCTCAATTCCGCGATCATCTCATCCGTCCAATCCAGTCGTTTGATTCTTGGATCTTTGCCGTCGATGCTCAGTTCGATATAATCAAAACCGGCCTTTTTGGCAATGACGAATTTATCGCGCCAGGATAGAGCCAGGGGGATTCCTTTTTCATAAATTCCAAGAGGAATGCGTTCTAAATCTGTCATGACAAAAGAAGGAACAACCCGAAAGTTGTTCCTGACAAAGTTTAGAGGAAACTTGGGAATGGCAGATTTATATCGTGTGTAAAGATATCGTCAAACCCTCTTGGATAGTTATATGAAATCTTATCTTTATCATCCGGATAAACGAATTTTCCGCCAACTTCCCAAATAAACGGCTTGAATTTATATTGCAGGCGATTCTTCCGCATATACCACAGAACGAGAATTTCGTTGGTATCCGCTTTGAAATTTGTCCACAAATCATGATGGTAAGGAATCATGACTTTCGTATTCAAGTCTTCGCCCATTCTTAAAATATCGCTGGCCGTCATCTTATCAGTAATTCCGCGAGGATTTTCGCCGAAAGAACCGAAAGCAACGTCGATGTCAAATTGATTTCCGTGCTTGGCATACATATTGCCGAAGTGGGAATCGCCGCTGTGGTAAATTGTTCCGCCCGGCGTTTTTACGACATAGCTGACTGCGCGATCATCCATGTCGTCACAGGGCAGTCCCTTGATGTCGCCATGCGGCGGAGCGGTAATTAAAATCGTCCGGTCAACGGATTCAACGGCAGTAACTTCAATGTCTTTAATTTTGATGACGTCGCCTGGACGGACGGTAATCAGCCTTTCTTCCGGCACGCCCCAGCTGCGCCATAAATCCGTGGCAAATTTGGAACCGATGAATGGGACATCCCGTTCTTCACCGTTGATGATTGTTTTCTTCTTGACGTTGTTTAAAACCGCGGCGGCAAGATTGATGTCGATATGATCGGTATGGGTATGGGAAGCGAAAACAGCGTCGATTTCAGTAACCGCAAACGGATCAAGAACGGCTGGAACGGCCCGCAGGTTTGGCTGGAGCTGACGGGCTCCGGACATTCTGGCCATCTGATGATCCGGATCCATCATCTTTCGCTTTCCCTGATCATCATAGTGGGAACGTTTTCCTGAACCGCACCAATAATCCATCGCTATATTTGTGTTGTTTTCAGTTTTAATCCATAAACCGGTGCAGCCCAGCCACCACATGGCAAAAGTTCCTTTTTTTACTGTGGTTTCGGCAATTTCTTCATTGAGCCAGGTTCCCCATTCCGGGAAGGTGCCGAGGACCCATTTTTCGCGTGTTACGTCGTTTACGTTAGGCATTTTATGACCTCCTTTAATTTATGTTTTCATTATACATGCCAGTTTTTAGGATGAATAGCCTTTTATATGAACGGTGTGAACGTTTTAAGAATAAAAATAAGAATGATATAGCAGAATGTGCTTAAAAGAATATAGAATGAAAACAGAATCAAAGGAGGGGATACCATGAAGATTTATCCATCAATAGCCTCTGCCGATCCGTTACGAATCGCAGAGGAGCTTGACAAGATCAGAGGACATCCACGAGTCCATGTGGATATCGAAGACGGTAATTTTCTGCCGAATATCACATTCGGTCAGAAAACGGTCAGAAAACTGATGCAGGATCCGGATTTTGTTTATGATCTGCATCTGTTGACGACACGTCCATACGAATTTCTGCAGCAGATCAGCGACTGTCATTTTTCCCATATCTGTTTTCATTTCGAAGCTTCGGCTTATCCACTTCGGGAAATCAATCTGATCAGAAAAATGGGAGCTAAGCCGGGCATTGCGTTGAATTTTAAAACGGGAATCAGAGAATTAACTCCCTTTTTGTCCCAGATAGAGTATCTTCTGATCATGACTGCGGAGCCGGATGGCGAAGAAGAAAAATTCCAATCAAGCATGCTGGAAAAAGTGAAAGAAGCCCGCGAGTATTTGCCGCATAATGTTGAAATTTGGGCGGATGGAGGAATAAACGAAGGAAATATTTACCAATTAAACGAGGCTGGCGCGGATGCTATGATTATGGGAAGAGCTGTTTGGAATTGTGATAACCCACTTGAAAGTATTCGTCGTTTTGAAAAAATATAGGAGGAAAAACGATGTACGAAAATGAGAAACGGGCCATTTTGGATGCCTGCTTAAAAATGAAGGAATATCATCTGATATCGCTGACTGGAGGCAACGTTTCCATGGCGGTGGACGAAAACCGATATTTAGTAACACCGTCAGGCATGTTGTATGAAAAGATGACGATTGAGGATATTGTTCTGATCGATCATAATTGTCAGGTTATAGAAGGAAAGCGCAAACCTTCTTCCGATGCTTCAGCTTTAATTTATATCTTTGATCATCTGCCGGTAAAAGCGATCATTCATACTCACCAGCCTTATGCCACGGCGATAGGGTTTAATAACGACTCTTTGCCCGCTTGTATGGTAACGTTAATTGACGCGGCGCATGCACGGATTCCCGTTGCGCCGTTTACGCCTTCCTCGAATGTCGGCATGGGGCAGCTGGCTGTGAAATATGCCAATGATGCGACCGCATTGATTATGAAGCATCATGGCGTAATCGCCTATGGCAAAGATCTTGAAGAAGCGCTGTATTCTGCGGTTTATCTTGAGGAAGCGGCGAAGACCTATTGCATGGCGCGGATCATGGGGGCGGTTCCTGAACTTTCTGAAGACGAGATTGCAAAAGAGTCTGCGGGTTGGCTGAACTACGGACAGTAGGAGATAACAATAATCTTGTCAGACTTAAAATAGAACATAAAAATGATTAAATAATCATTAAATGTTATCAAAACTTGGCTGATTATTGGGAATAAAGAGATAAAAATCTTAAATATGAACAATGATTCATATAATTAATTGAAAGCGGTTTCTTGGCGTGTTACACTTTAATCAGCTTAAGCGGGAAAGGAGGGCTTGGAAATTCTTAAGGATATCGTTGATTCAAAGCATTACATTTTTTGCGAAGGTTTTTCCGACTGGACAGAGGCGATCAAGGCAGCGGCAGCTCCGCTGCTTGCCGAGGGGATTATTGAAAACACGTATGTTGACGCCATCATTGAAAATGTTAAAGAATATGGACCGTACATTATAATTGCCCCCGAAGTAGCCATGCCGCATTCAACGTTAGGCGGAGCTGGAGTGCATGATACGTGCATCAGCTTCATGAAAACAGAAAAACCAGTGGTTTTTGATCCAAACGATCCAACTAAAAATGCTCGTTTGTTCTTTACTTTAGCAGCTACCGATAATGAAAAACATATGAGCAATATGGTTGCATTAGCTGAATTTTTACTTAAAGAGGGGGCCATTGAAGACTTATTAAAAGCAAAAAATGCCGATGACTTGATGAAAGCACACTGCAAATATTCTGAATAATTACTAATAAGGAGGGTATTATGGGATTTCTCGAATTGATTTGGGCGTATTTTGTTAACAATTTCTTGACTCAGCCAGCATATTTCATCGGTTTACTGGTCATCATCGGCTACATGTTGATGAAAAAACCTTTCCACGAATCCTGCGCCGGATTTATTAAAGCGGTTGTAGGTTACAAAATTCTGACGGTGGGTTCAGGCGGATTAAGCAGCACCTTCAAGCCGATTATTGCGGCGCTGCAGGATAAGTTTAATCTGAGCGCTATCGTTCTGGATACATATATGGGCCAGGCGGCAGCGCAGTCCGCGTTGGAAGCTGCCGGGAAGTCCTTCTCCCAGGCGATGCTTCTGTTATTGTTTGCCTTTGTCTTTAACTTGCTGCTGGTTAAGTTCCAGAAATATACGAAGATGCGTGCCGTCTTTACGACCGGTCATATTCAGACGCAGCAGGCGACCATCGCTTTCTGGTTTATCTTCACCTGCTTCCCGCAGCTGGGCGACTGGCCGCTGATGTTGATCATGTCGGTTCTGCTGGGACTGTATTGGGCGGTCGGATCAAACTTAACGGTTGAAGTAGCTCAGAATCTGACGGATGGCGCGGGGTTCTGCGTTGCCCATCAACAGATGTTCGGCATTGCGATCTGGTCGGCGATTGGCTATAAGTTCTTCAAGGGAAAAGATGGAAAAGTTAAGCGTCTTGAAGATTACGAACTGCCGGGCTGGCTGTCTATTTTTAATGAAGATATGGTTTCCACAGCTTTACTGATGACGCTCTTCTTTGCGGTAATTCTGCTGGTACTGGGTAAAGATTATCTGGTCAGCGCCGGTATGCTGGGCGAAGGCAAGAGCTTCCTGTTCTATATTCTGGATACCTCACTGGCCTTTGCGGTTTACCTGTCAATCCTGAAACTCGGCGTCAGAACCTTCGTCGGTGAACTGACGGCGTCCTTCCAGGGCATTCAAAGCAAATTGCTGCCGGGCGCTATCGTCGGCGTCGACTGCGCCGCGGGCTATGGCTTCGGTTCTGAAAATGCAGTGACCTTTGGCTTTATGTTCGGTGCGTTAGGTCAGTTCCTGGCTATCATCGGTCTGATTCTCTTTAAATCGCCGGTTCTGGCGATTGCGGGATTCGTCCCTGTCTTCTTCGATAATGCGACGATCGCGATTTATGTCAATGCGAAAGCAGGCGCAAAAGCGGCGATGGTCACAACCTTCTTCTCCGGTATTCTGCAGGTTGTCTGCTCTGTCATTGCGGCGATGGCCTTCACTTATAACGGTATCGGCGTGGTTGAATTCGGCGGATACATGGCAATGTTTGACTGGGCGGTAATCTGGCCGATCTTCACCTTCATCATGAAGTACCTGTCGTATATCGGCGTTGCGATCGTTATTCTGGTACTGGTCATGATTCCTCAGCTGCAGTACAAAAAAGATCCGGAAGGATACTTCCTGTGTGTCAGCGATTATGAAGCTTATAAAGAACACATGAAAAAGAAAGAGGCGGCTGCTTTATGATTAAAATCTTAATTTGCTGCGCGAGCGGATCGGGGACCAGCCAGCTGATGGCGATCACCGCTCAGAAAGCCTGTAAAAGCGCAGGCGTGGAGGCCAATGTCAAGCATTGCCCGATTGCCGAGGGAAAATCATCTGCACGAAACTATGATCTCGTGCTGACCTCTCCGGCTTTCATCAAAATGTTTGATTCTGCCAAAGCTGCGGGCGTCAATGTTTATCCGCTGAAAAATCCGCTTTCTCAAGATGAAATTATTGCTGCTCTGAAAGCGGCGGGATACATTTCTTAAATTCAAAGAAGTAGAAGAGAGCTATCCTGACCGATAGCTCTTCTTTCTTCACGACTGACGGGAGGTAAATAATGAAATTTGAGAAGATTCATTTAGATGACATCACACGCTGTTATTGTGCGAGTTCCATCACGATCGGCAAAGAAGTGTACGCTTTGTTTGCCAGTGAAAATCCGGAAAGCGTATGTTATTCCTATTCCGGCAAAAATTTTGAAAACCGTGAGGTTGTCTGGAATGATCGCGGTGGCTGTATGTCGATCGTTCCATTTCAGACAAGAGAAGGCGAGTTTCTGGCGGTCAACGAATTCTATCTGAAAGTGACTCCAAGCCTGGCAAAAATTGTTCATGGCCGAAAAACAGAAAATGGCTGGGAGATCGAGGATGTCTTCTCACTGCCTTATCTGCATCGGTTTGATCTGTATCATGTCGATGGAATTGATTATCTGATCTGCGCGACGATTGCCAGAAATAAACAGAATAAAGAAGACTGGAGCGAACCGGGGCAGATCTACGTCGGTGTTTTAGGATCGGATTGTTCCCAGGGCGTTGCGTTAACTCTGCTGGTCGACGGATGTTACCGCAATCATGGCTACTGCCGGGGAACTTATGAAGGACGTGTCTGCGGTTATTTTTCCAGCGATCAAGGCGTGCTGCGGGTGATGCCGCCGGATAGTCCTGACGGAGAATGGCGGGTTGAAAAGATTCTTGAGGGTCAGGTTGGCGAGATCGCCTTTGCCGATATCGACGGCGACGGCTTGGAAGAAATGATGACCATTGAACCTTTCCATGGAAATTCCATGAAAATTTATAAATTAAAAGAAGGACGCTATGAATGTGATTTTGTCTATCCGACAGAAGTGGATTTTGCGCATACGCTGGT
Source organism: Holdemania sp. (assembly GCF_986127675.1). NCBI lineage: Bacteria > Bacillati > Bacillota > Erysipelotrichia > Erysipelotrichales > Erysipelotrichaceae > Holdemania > Holdemania sp. The sequence continues at coordinate 36,517 of NZ_CFQZWI010000010.1, forward strand.
GGGCGCTCAATTAAATGGAAAACCTTGTTTTGTAGGCGGCGTCCGGCGGGTGAACGCAGAACTCTTTGTCATCCGCTTTCAGAATGGAAATTATGAGGTGACTTTTGTTGAAGACGGCGTTGGTCCGGCAAACGTGGCAGTGATTCATAAAGAGGGGATTGACTATATCCTCTCCGCAAATCATACAAAAAATGAAGCTGCAATCTATAAGGTAGTGGAATAGGAGAAAAGAAATGCTGGAACAATTAAAAAAGGAAGTTTATGAAGCAAATTTGCTTTTGCCGAAATATCAGCTGATTACCTTTACCTGGGGAAACGTCAGCGGCATTGACAGAGAACGCGGGTTGATTGTGATCAAACCCAGCGGCGTCGACTATCAGTCGATGCAGGCGGAGGATATGGTCGTCTGCGATTGGCAGGGTAAGGTGGTCGAAGGCCGATACAAACCGAGCAGCGATCTGATGACGCATCTTGAATTATATCGGCACTTCACGACGATCGGCGGCGTTGTGCATACTCATTCGCAGAATGCGACGGCGTGGTGTCAGGCGGGGAAAGCAATCCCCGCGCTGGGGACAACGCATGGTGATTATTTCTATGGGCCGATTCCATGCACCCGCCTGATGAGCGAGGCGGAAATCCGTTCGGATTATGAGCTGAATACTGGAAAAGTGATTGTGGAAACTTTTGAAACGCAGCAGCTTGACGCTGCACAGATGCCGGGCGTTCTTGTTCAAAGCCATGGCCCGTTTACCTGGGGAGAAAGTCCGGGCGACGCTGTTCATAACGCAGTGGTTCTGGAAGAACTGGCAGAGATGGCTTGGAAAACCCGGCTGATTAATTCCGAGGTTTCTTCGATGCAGCAGACGCTTCTTGACAAACATTATCTGCGCAAGCATGGACCAGGAGCTTATTATGGACAGAAATAAACCGTATCTGTTGGGAATGTACGAAAAGAGTATGCCGGCAGATCTGTCCTGGAAAGAAAAACTGGAAAACTGCCGGGCTTTTGGTTTTGACTGGCTTGAGATCAGCATTGATGAAACAGAGGCGAAATTAAGCCGTTTGGATTGGACGCCAGGCGAGCGTCAGGCGTTGATCAAAACGATGCAGGCGTGCGGTGTTCCGATTTCTACAATGTGCTTGTCAGGCCATCGCAAATACCCGTTAGGCTCGCTGAATCCAAAAGATCATCGGCGTTCGCTGGAAATTATGGAAAAAGCAATCGACCTTGCTTCCGACTTGGGTATCCGGCTGATCCAGCTGGCAGGCTATGACGTTTATTATGAGGAAGGCTCTGATCAAACTCGCCGCGAATTTATCAGGAATCTGCGCACGGCGGTCGGCATGGCGGCGAAAAAAGGCGTAATCCTAGGCTTTGAAACTATGGAAACACCGTTTATGGATACAGTGGAAAAAGCCATGGACTATGTTCAGCTTATCGACAGCCCTTATCTGGGAATCTATCCTGATATAGGAAATTTGACCAATGCTTCCCTGCTGTATCATGTTCCCGTCTGGAAGGATATTGAAAAAGGAAAAGGACATTTGTTTGCGGCGCACCTGAAAGAGACCCGTCCGGGAGTTTATCGGGAAGTACCTTTTGGGACCGGACATACGAACTACCCGGAAGATCTGCGGAAACTGAAAGAGCTTGGGGTCCGGATGTTCACAGGCGAATTCTGGCATACCGCGCAAAATCCTGATTATCCGGAAATTTGCCGGCAAGCCGCGTGTTTTCTGCGCCGTCAGCTGGATGAAGTGTTCCATGATTAAATTGATTGTCTGTGATCTGGACGGTACACTTCTTAACGACAGGAAACAGCTGGACAGTCAGATTCTTGAAGTGCTGGACGCTTTGCGAAAGAAGCATATTCTTTTTACTTTGGCCACCGGCAGGAATGAAGCGATTGTCAGGGATTATGTCGATCAGCTGGGCATTGAAATTCCTTATGCTGCGGATAACGGCGCCAATCTATATTGCCGCCATCGGTTATTGCAAAGTGAAAGCCTACAAAAAAAGGATTCAGAGTGGATCCTCACGCGGCTGATGGAAGAAGGGATTCCGTTTACTTTTTTTGATCAGCAATGCGGTTACAGCTTTTCCAGTTCAAAAAAGCTGAATGAAATCCGCGGTTTATTTTCAGGACGGTTAAAACTGAAACAGGTCAGAGAAAACGCGGTGTTTGCGGATGGGGATATTTATAAATTGACACTGGATTCGGCGGGATATCCACTTATTGAAAATCTGGTCCGGGAAGTAACAGAAAAATGTCCGAAGATTGCTTTTAAGCGGTCGGAAGATTCGTTGTATACGATAACGGCGGCAGGAACAAGCAAGGGGCAAGCGCTGAAAAGCATTGCCGGAGCGCTGAAGATCGAACTTTGCGATGTTTTGAGCATCGGCGATAATTTCAACGATATCGCCATGTTTGAAATCAGCGGACACAGTGTGGCGATGGGCAACAGTGATTCTCTGGTAAAGCAAAGCGCTGATGAAGTTACGCTATCCCATAATGAAAATGGCGTCAGTCAGTATCTGATCAAAAAACTATTAAATTCAAAGGAGGAATTATGGACGAGTTAATCAATCATGCCAAACATATTCGTCAGAATATCGTAAGGCAGGTGTATTTCGCAAAAAGCGGACATCCGGGCGGCAGCCTGAGCAGCGCTGATCTTCTGACCGCGCTGTATTTCAAAGTGATGGATATCAACGAACAGAATGTGAATTCGATAGACCGCGACCGGTTTGTCCTGAGCAAGGGCCATGCCTCGCCGCTGCTTTATGCGGTTCTGGCGGAAAAAGGATTGATTGATGATGCGGAATTAAACGGTTTCCGCACCTTGAATTCCAAATTGCAGGGACATCCGAATATGAACTATGTACCCGGGGTGGATATGTCGACCGGTTCGCTGGGTCAGGGGATATCCTGTGCTGTGGGCATGGCGCTGGCGAATAAACTGGATCAGAACGAACATCGTATTTATGTTCTGATCGGTGACGGTGAATCGGAAGAAGGTCAGGTCTGGGAAGCCTGCATGGCTGCCGCGCATTATCAGCTGGATAATTTATGCGTGATTTTAGACTATAACCATCTTCAGATTGACGGTGATCTTCAAGAAGTCATCAGTCCGGAACCATTTCAACCCAAGTTTGCGGCTTTTGGATTTCATACACTGGAGATCAACGGGCATTGCATGACGGAAATTCTGACAGCGTTGGACAAAGCGAAAACCTTGAAAGGCAAACCAACGGTCATTATCGCTCATACTGTAAAAGGCAAAGGTGTTTCGTTTATGGAAAAGAAAGCGGCCTGGCATGGGACCGCGCCTGATGCCGCGCAATACAGTCAGGCAATGCAGGAATTAGGAGGTAAAACAGAATGAATACCGCAACCCGGGAAGCTTATGGCCGTGCGCTCGCAGAACTGATTGTTGAAAAAAAGGATATCGTGGTGCTGGATGCGGATTTAACGAAATCGACAAAGACGATTGAGGCGAAGAAAGCGTGTCCTCAGCGGCATTTTAATATGGGCATTGCGGAAGGAAACATGATGTCGGTCGCGGCCGGTCTGGCGGCCAGCCGCAAGGTTGTCTATGCTTCCAGTTTTGCCATGTTTGCGGCAGGCAGGGCTTTTGAACAAATTCGCAACAGTATTTGTTATCCGAATCTGAATGTAAAAATCTGCGCCACGCATGCAGGCATCAGTGTCGGCGAAGACGGCGCTTCGCATCAGGCGATTGAAGATCTGGCCTTGATGCGTGCTTTGCCGAACATGAAGGTTTTCCAGCCTTGCGACGCCCGTGAAACCGAAGCTGTGATCAAAGCTGTTTATCATCTTGATGGTCCTTGTTATGTGCGGCTGGGCAGGCTGGCGGTCGAAGATGTTTACGACGACAGCTATCAATTTGAATATGGGAAGGGCATCGTATTGAGAAAAGGTGTGAAGACGGCAATTCTTTGCAGCGGACTGATGGTTCAGGAAAGTCTGAAAGCTGTCTCGAAGATGACTGAGATCACGCCGACGGTAATCAATCTGCCTACGATTAAACCGATAGATGAAGCGTTGATTATCGAAACCGCAAGGTCACATGAAGTGATCGTAACGGTTGAGGAGCACAGCGTCATCGGCGGGTTGGGCAGCGCCGTAGCCGAGGTGCTTTCGCCGCTGGGACTTCCTTGCCGGCATTATCGTTTGGGAATGCAGGATGTTTTTGGACGCAGCGGAACACCTGCGGCTCTGCTTGACTATTACGGATTGGACGCCCGGCACATTCAGGCTTTTGTAGAAAACGTATCTCGTTAGTGTTTTTTCTTTGAAATCAATCAATTTCAATCCCATGATTTCCAGGCATCATGGGATTTTTACAAGAATAAAAAAGCATCGGCGTTCCTGATGCTTTTTTATCAAAAAGGTATTTATCCAGCTTACTCGTCTAAGATCGGCGTCAGCGATTCATTCCAGACAAACTGACTGGCAACAGTATAGACGTTTGTTCCCGGCACATGATATTTCGCATCCGGATAATCCTTGTAAGCAATGATATTGCCCATGCCGTTGGAGAACGTGCCGGCATTATACAGCTGCGATCCATCATAGCCCAACTGCTCTAACAGGCAGATCGTGTACGCCGCTTCCACCCCGGCGGTGGAGATGAAGACGATCGGCTGATCCTGAGGAAACAGGTCGCGGACAAGACTTTCCGATTCTTCATAATTAGGGAAGAAGCTGCCGACGTCACCCATCTGCGCAATCACCTTGCCGCTGTCATCCCGAACTTTCGTCATCCGATATAAGACGTTGTCCTCGCGCTGATAATCAACCAGTACGCCGTAAAACGGAATGTTGACAAACCCGGCGACAGAGCCTTCCTCAGCCAGCTGCGCTGGGGAACGCAAGTCAAAGTAGAGCACGTCATCAAGAAACAGGTAGTCGTCCAAATTGGTGGGGCTGATCGGCGAATCGCTCATCAGCGCACTTTGAGGATTGGATTTTTCGGGCAGTGCGGAGGGCGTGGGCGTCTCTGACGGCACGGGCGGCGTTTGCGGTTTTGCGGCGCATCCGCTTATCCATAAAAGACAGAGTCCTGCAAGTAAAATTTTATATTTCATTTTATTCACCTCGTTGAATTTCAAATTCGACAGTTTCCGGAAGCGGAAGGGACGTCAGGCGGCGTTGTTCCATGCCTTCGCTGACGGTGAGCTTTAAATGCTCTTCGGCCGGCTCACACCAGGCATAATCAATGCCAAGCTGCGCTTTGTCTTCAAACCGGCGGATCATCGCGCGGCGCTGGAGGGGGTCTTCTATATTATAAAGGACAGTGCTCAAAACATCCAGCGTTCCCGCCTGATCAGCAGCGCTCAACGTTACGCTGCGCAGCCAGTTTTCGCTGTATCCGGTGCGGGGATTGAGAATGTGATGGCGGCGAATCTGTTGATCGCCGTTTTGGATCAGAAAATAATTCTGGTCGTCGGCTGACGTTGAAACGACGCCCTGACGCAAGGTGAAGGCATAGAGCAGCGAAGCCTGACCGGAGGGATCGCGCACGCCGATCTTCCAGGCGTATGGCGCATCTTCCGGTGACCAGGCGATGATGGAACTGCTTCCGGCGTCCAGCAGAAAGGGGGTGTTCAACGGCTTCAGAGCGGCGGCCAGCTGATCAAGAATGTAGCCCTTGGCCATCGCCCCCAGACTGATTTCAAGCGCTTCTGAGCACGCCCCCGGTTCAAAGCGGACGGTCATCGCCTGAAAATCCAGCTGAATCACTTCACTCAGTTTGCCAGCTTCAGGCAGACAGCCGACGATTGCGCTGAGTGCTTCGGGATTCGGATCGGTATTCTCGGTGGGAAACGGCGCGAATTTGGGTTCCCACAATTCGCTCAGCGCTCCCAGCAGGGGATGGAACAAACCGTCGCTCAGCTGCGATAATTCGATTGCGCTTGTGAGCATTGCGGCAAGTTCAGGTTCGATCGGAATCGTTTCGCCGGGATGGTCATTGATATAAGCGACGTTGTGCAGCAGATTTCCCTGATCGTCGAGATAGCTGTGATGGGAGTCTGCCAGTTTGTGCCATTGGGGTAATTGAGCTTCGACGATCGCCGTCGCTTCCTTTAGCGTTTTCGGATCTGTCATGGTCAGCTGGATTGTCGTATTGAGCGGAAGAACGAGATTTCCCTCGCTGTCCGTTAAAACGTCAAAATAATTTGTGAAAGTTTTTTCTTCGGCGTTTTCAACGGAAACGTCTTTCTGACACCCTGAAAACAGGCTTAAACAAAGGAAAATTATTGAAAAAGAAAGTAATTTCTGAAAAAAATTCAAGATTTGAACCTCCTTGACCGGAGCTCTGTGAAAGGATGTAACAACTTCCCCAGTTGTTTTCCACAGGCCGAGTTGTTATAATAATAGCATATTAAAGTGTCTTACGCACAGTGATTATCCAAAGTGAAAAAGCAGCGTTCATCCAGGACTGCTTTTCGTCTGTGCACGGTGCCGGGAACATCGTCAGGACGCTTTAATACTGTTTCAGGGAGTTTATAAAACAAGGAGGGAATTCATGAAAAAAGTTTGGGCAATTCTTCTGTCCTCTCTGATGGTGCTGACGTTAACAGCTTGCGGCAACAGCGGCAGCGGAACGCAGAAGCCAACTCAGGGAACTGAGGGCGGTTCATCCACCCCATGTACAGCGGAGGGTGAAATCACGCTTGACAGCATTAACGAGTATCTGAACACAAGCGCCGACATGGGCGAAGGTTCGATGGCAAACGTCGTTGCGGTCGTACCGATCAGCCATATCAATGGTCCGCGTGAAGAAACCGATTTCTATGCCTTCGTCAATTTCAAGTATAAGGCGAGAAATTACATCAAGTATCAGATCACGTATTTGTCCTGCACCTGCCGCTCGGCGGATGTCAATTACTGGATGACAGCGTATGTTGAACTGACATTGCCGGAAAGCAAGAAGCTGGACGACGCGCAGGTTCGTTTCCTGTCGTTTGACCGCGACAGCGCCGATAAGTACACGGCGGGTTTCTGGGGCGACAGCAATCCGACCCCGGCGGGAGCGACTTACGACATGTTCAAGGCGGAATACATCCCGTATTTCATCGACAAGGACTATGCTTACATTAAGACGCTGAGCACGGTCGACGATATCGCAGCGGAAGATTACACTGCCGGCGAAGGCCGCGAAGGGCTGACGCTGGATACGTTTACCGGGTCTTCGGTTTCATCCAACAACATCATCAGAATGCTGAACGCGCTGATGGAATATCACGGCACTGACGATTATTTCAGCGCTGAATAAAAAAGGGAAAGAGGAAAAATCCAATGAAAAAGTTATTTGCGATCGCTCTGTCTGTTCTGCTTCTGGCCGGCTGCGCTTCCGCACCGCAGGAATGCCCGCCATGCGCAACTCCGGACGCGGCTGAACCAACGACGGCTGCTCCGGCACCGCTGCCTGAACCACGCGATACGACGAAGACCTACAAGCCTTCCAAGGATGCGGCGGATGAAGCCTGCACTGCGGAAGTCTGGGCTACCGGCTGCTCCAGCATCAACGTTGACAATCTGACGGAATACCTGAACCGCGACGATGTTCTGTACATCGACCTGCGCGATTACAACGACTATGCGAAAAAGCATCTGAGAAACTTTGAAGTTATTCCGTACTTTGCGCTGATTTTTGACGAAGCCGCAGGCACGGAAGGCAAGCCGCAGCTGTATGGCGGAACGCTGGAAGAACCAGTCGCTACGTATGAAGAATCCGCAGCGCTGTTAGAAGCCATGTTCCCGAAGGATAAGACAATCTTCTTAATGTGCCAGTCCGGCGGACGTGTCGCACAGATGATGAAGCTGATGAATTCCTTAGGCTACGACATGAGCAAGATCTACAATGTCGGCGGCATGGGCCAGTTCACAGATTCCAAGTTTGCTCCATATACGACGGACAACGCGGAAATCGTTCTGGAAGCGACCTATTCGTTTGAAGGTTTGACACCGGCTACGAAATAAGCACTTTTTAAACGCAAGGAAGCAGCGCCGAATTCAGCGCTGCTTTTTTTGCGCCGTTTTTACCAATTCTGGTCGACTGTGCCCGTTGTGTACGCCGCTCCAACAATGGTATAATAACAATGTTTTTATAACCCGCCGGCCGCATGGAAACAGGCCGGTTTATTAACAAATACAGAGGAAAACAACGATAGTCTTGATCAGAAGAGGATCTGATTCCAAGGCAGATTCCAGCATGTTTTCCAAGATCCGGCACGCTGGGGCCGGGCGTTTTGACCGTTGTGATGAGCGGTGAAACGTGGAAGCTTCAAAAAAGAAGGAGGAAATCATCTCATGATGACTGTCGAACAATGCTATACTCAGCTCGGCGGCGATTACGCGGATATTACTCGGCGGATGGGAACGGACGAACGGGTGATAAAATTTCTGGGTATGCTTTTGCGGGACAACTCGTTTGAACAGCTGAAAACGGCGCTGGAAAAGGAAGACTATGGGACGGCCTTCCGTGCGGCGCATACTCTGAAGGGAGTGCTGCTGAATTTAAGCCTGACGTCCCAGGCCAAGGTGATCAGCGAATTAACGGAGGTTCTGCGTCCGCAGCAGGCGAATGACCAGATCGGACCGCTGTTTGAAAAAGCGAAGGCTGCCTACGCGGAACTGACGATGGGGATTGAAGCGCTGTTGGGAAAGAATGAATAATGATGAAAGCTCGCGATAAAGTATTGATCGTTGATGATTCTGATATCAACCGGTCGCTGCTGGCCGATATGCTGGCGCAGGATTACGAGTTGTTGGAAGCGGCGAACGGATTGGAAGCCGTCACGATCATGAGTCAGCAATACAATGAAATTTCATTGGTCTTGTTAGACATCGTGATGCCGATGATGGATGGCTTCGAGGTGCTGGCTTCCATGAATAAGGCCGGGTATATTGATCATATCCCGGTGATTATGATTTCTGCGGAAACCTCCTCCGCTTATATTGATCATGCCTACGATCTGGGAGCGGCGGAATATATCAGCCGGCCGTTTGACGAGAAAACGGTCAAGCGGCGTGTGAAGAATACTATAATGCTGTATGCCAAACAGAAGTATCTGGAAAACATGGTTACTGAGCAGCTGCTGGAAAAAGAAAAAAACAATCTGGTGATGGTTGAAATATTAAGTCATATCGTCGAGTTTCGAAATGGCGAAAGCGGACTGCACGTCATGCATATCCGCGTCATTACGGAAGCACTGCTGAAACAGCTGTGTCGGATGACGGAACGCTACAACCTTACCACGGAACAGATTGCGATGATCTCCAATGCTTCCGCATTGCACGACATCGGGAAAATTTCAATTCCCGAGTCAATCCTGAACAAACCGGGGAAACTGACGCCTCAGGAATACGCTGTAATCAAAACCCACAGTGCGATCGGTGCGGAAATGCTGGAAAAAATCCACTATTTTGAAACGGAAAAGCTTGTGCAGGTGGCCCGGGATATTTGCCGGTGGCATCATGAACGGTATGACGGCCGCGGTTATCCGGACGGACTGAAGGGGGAAGAAATTCCGATTTCTGCTCAGGTTGTTTCCCTGGCGGATGTCTACGACGCTCTGGTCAGCGTCCGTGTATACAAAGCGGCTTATACGCATGAAGAAGCGATGCAGATGATTTTCAACGGGGAATGCGGCACCTTTAATCCTTTGTTGCTTGAATGTCTGAAGGAAGCCGGCCCGACATTAAAGAAGGAGCTGAAAATTCGCTCGCTTTCCGGCGCCTCCCGGATTGAGCTGCAGGATATGGCGCGGAACCTGATTCAAAGCGGCAACGCCTCCAACCGAACTCTGGCATTGCTGGAACAGGAACGGACGAAATATCAGTTCTTTGCTTCGATGTCCAAGGAAATTCAATTTGAATATAATTTCCACTCCGATTTGTTAAGCATCTCCGAATGGGGTTCAGCCCAGTTGGGCATCAACGAAGTGATCATGCATCCGCTGAAGGATTCGCAGATTCTCAATTTGTTCGACAGCGCAGATTTTAATGATTTCCTGACAAAGATTCGCACGGCAGAGCCGGAGAATCCCATTCTCAGCGGCACTTATCCGTTAAACATTAAGGGTGTTTCACGGTGGTTTAAGGTTGTTGCGCGGCCATTATGGGTGATGGAGGAATCTTCAGAGCTCACCGGGGTGATCGGTAAATTCATTGATGTGCATGATGAACAGATAGAACTGGATCAGCTGAAGCAGATGGCAAAAATTGATTCCCTGACGGGGTTGTACAACCGGGCTTACGCGAAGCGGGCACTGGATACGATCTTGAACACCGGGAGCCATGCGAGTCAGAATTTTGCGCTGCTGGTCTTCGATATCGACTTTTTCAAGAGCGCGAATGATGAATACGGCCACCTGTTCGGTGATCAGGTGCTGGCCAACATCGCCCGCCGGATACAGGCGAACGTGCGCAAATCGGATATTTCTGCCCGGATCGGCGGAGATGAGTTTCTGATCTTTATGGAATACAAGGATCATCTGGAACAGATGATTGAACGGATCTTTCAGGCGCTCAATGGCAGCTATCAGGGCTATGATATTACGGTCAGTATGGGCGTCGCCTGTTTTCCGCAGGACGGACTGGATTATCTGACGTTGTTCCATCATGCCGATCAGGCGCTGTACGCCGCAAAACGCCGCGGCCGCCGGCAGTATTGTCTGTATGAGAGTTCGATGCAGGATTTATTGACCGGGGTATCGGCTGAGGCTTAAGCGAGGGGCCAGAGGAATATCAGGATCCCGGCCGGATATCCGAATAGTCAAAGAATGAAAAAGAGCGGTTTTCTCAAACGACCGCTTTTTTTATCAGCGTTCTTTTAGTCAGGCAGGGCTTGAAAATAAAAAAGGAAGCCGCGCTTCCTGTTGAAGAATGAGAATTAATCTTTGATATTTAACAGTTTGCGATAAGCTCCGGAGGTCATGCCGGCGTCGATGAAATTGCCGACGCTGATTGCGATGAAGGGAAACAAAACGACGCAGTTGACGTCATATTCGCCATACAGGCCGTTCAGCATGAGCATCAGACTGACGCCGAAGATGATCAACGAAACGCCTACCACAATTTTTCGCGTGAACGTTTTCTGATACCGCTCGTAATCCGCCTGAAGATCGCAGATCAGCTCCCCGCTTAAATGGAAGTTCTGCTTTTCGATCTTTTCAATCTCCTGATAATCCATTCCGTTTTTGACCAGCAGCCCGACGCCGATCGCGATAAAGAACATCATGATCGCCACGCCCAGATCATTGTCAATCGCGATTACCGGCATGACTCCGCACAGGATAAAACCGACGCCGACGCTGATCCAGCGGGAAAAGCGCTGGTTGAGATCCAGATAGCGTTCTACCGTGTCGCGGTCTGTGGTGTAGGCGAAGCGTCCGATCAGGGAATCCTCTTCATGGATATCGTCCGGCAGCGTGACCGTGGAACGGGTTTCTTCCATCCAAGCCTGTTCTTCTTCTTCCAGCGGTTTAAAAGACGCCGGCTGTTGCCGGGTTTCCTTCATCAGTTCATCCAGAGAAATCCCCAGCAGGTCGCTGAGCTGGATCAGCTTCTCGACTTCCGGATAGCCTTGTCCGCTTTCCCATTTGGACACCGCCTGACGGGAAACGTTGAGTTCAAAAGCCAGCTGTTCCTGAGAAAAACCAACTTCTTTTCTTCTTTTTTGAAGTTTTTGCGCAAAATTCATGCGTGCTCACCAACCTTACATTGTTGCCTTCATTGTATTCGAAAATGAACAGGAAATCTACCAAGTTGTGTTTGCGTTTGCGGGCAACTTTAAGTTGCGGGCTTAAAAGCAAGGAAAACAGCGGCAAATTTGCCATATTTTCTCCCTTTGAAAATTTCTGTCTGGACAAAAGGTTCGGTTGTTTTACAATGAGGGGGTAGAGAGCGGGGGTTTTTCCATGGAGAGTTTAATTTTGTCCCTCAACGTCGTGCTGCCGTTGTTATTTCTGATCTTGGTGGGGCAGGGTGTGCGGCGGTTGAAATTGTGCGATGAACGGACGTTAAAACAAATGAATCAGCTGGTTTTTAAATTATTTCTGCCCTGTACCTTGTTTAATAATATCTTATCGACAGATTTGAAAACGGTGCTGCAGCCGCAGTTATTGATGTATGCGGCGGTCTGCGTCTTGATCGCCTGCGGTGCGGGCTGGCTGGTCATGCCGCGGATTACAGCCGATCCGCGCAAACAGGGCGTCATGATCATGAATACGTACCGGAGTAATGCCGTGTTGTTCGGCATGCCGATCGTGCAGCTGATCTATGGGGATTCGCAGTTAGGCGTCATGTCGATGTTGATCGCAGTGATTGTCCCTTTATTTAATATTCTGTCAGTGATTGTATTGGAATCCTTCCGTGGGGGGAAAGCGCGCTTATCCAGACTGGTTGGAGGGATTGTGACCAATCCGCTGATCATCGCGTCAGCGCTGGGGTTACTTTGCTTGTTTTCCGGGGTTCATCTGTGGAAGCCGATCGCGTCGGTGATCGGTGATATGGGCAAGGTATCCACGCCGCTGGCGTTGATTATTCTGGGAGCGGGCTTCCAGCCGGAACACGTCGCTGACAATCAGAAAGAACTGATCGCCTCGGTTTCCGCCCGGCTGATCTGGACGCCGCTGGCGGCGCTGGGCTGCGCGGTGCTGCTGGGGATTCGCGGAGTGGCGTTAGTCAGTCTGCTGGCGATTTTTGCCTCGCCCAATGCGGTGTCTTCCTATTCGATGGCCGAAGGAATGGGCAGCGACAGCGAACTGGCGAGTCAGGGCTTATTGTTAAGTACCGTGTTCTGCATCCCGACGATCTTTCTGTGGATTTTCTGTTTCAGTCAGTGCGGCTGGATTTAACGCGGGGAGGGAACCATTATGCGTATTTGTTTTCAGACCGATCCCCGGTTTTGTCCGGATCTTCAGCTTGAGCATCAGCGGGTGCTTGCCACAGTCCCGGCTGCCGCTTGGAAGCTAAGATTGTGGGGACTCCCCTTTAACTCTCAGGAAAGCAAATTAAAAATATTGTCCGCAGCTTTAAGACTCTTATTCAGTGTCTGGGGCTGGCTTGGCATTTTTATACAAAGAAGCAGGCGGTATAAAGTGTTATGGAAAGAAATGATACCTCCCAGAGTGATTTGGTTATTTACCTTGTCTGCTTAAGAGGGTTCATATCAGAAAGCTTTGTACTCCCTGCCTTTTTATCTTGACTGAGTTTGGAAAAGAAGCGGGTTCAGAGTGGTTCAGTCTATGCTCCAAATTTTATGGAGCAGGCTGTCTTCGCATCGGATGTCAGATATGCCCCTGTGACAGCGGGGGAAAACCCGATTCTCCGCGTCCTCCACTGCCGTATCCCTTTACCGATCAGTTTATTGACAAAAAAGGCGGAAAAGAAGAAATCATCCGTGTTCCGGAATCCTTTTTCACATTCTTATTCAGGAAACGTTGACATAAAGCGCGGAGTTCGACTATAATGACACTGTTCATCGGAGGGGAAATCACAAATGTGGTTTGCTGGATAAGATGGCTGACTGAAACGTCAGTGTCTTATCCTTTTTTGATTGATGGGAGGTTTTTGGATGAGAGCAGAATTTAGGCTCTTTCAAAAATAGTGTTGGTGAGAGAAAAACCGAAACAAGAAAGACGCAGATGAGTTCCAGAAATGGGACTCATTTTTAATTGAGAAAACGGCAGGGAACTAAGGTGTTAGAAATAAGTAAAATGCGGGTCTTA
>NZ_CFQZWI010000011.1:0-49352 GCF_986127675.1 Holdemania sp.
TCTTCCGATCTCGGAAGTCAGATAATTCTGCACTTCGCGGATATTCTCGCGGGATGCGATTTTCTGGATCTCATCGAGCGGGTTCACATAACGGCGGGCTTTGAGAATCCGCACCTGATCCTCCGTTGCCGGATAACCGATCGAAAGCCGTACCATGAAACGGTCCATCTGCGATTCCGGCAGCGGCTGCGTGCCGGTCGTTCCCAACGGATTCTGCGTTGCGATGCAGATAAACGGATCAGGCAGCCGATGTGTCGCACCATCGACGGTGACGCGATGTTCCTCCATGGCTTCCAACAGCGCGGATTGTGTCTTCGGCGACGTCCGGTTGATTTCGTCTGCTAACAAAAGGTTGCAGGCAGCCGCGCCTTCACGGTATTCAAATTGATTCGTCTGGCGGTTGAACATGCTGAAACCGGTGATATCGGAGGGCAGCGTGTCCGGCGTAAACTGAACTCGTTGATAATCCAGCCCCAGCGCTTTGGAAAAAGCCAGGGCCAGCGTTGTTTTTCCCACGCCCGGGCAATCTTCCAACAGGATATGGCCGCCGGCATAGATCGTCATCAGCACCTTGCGGATGATTTCATCTTTCCCGGTAAACGCTTTGGAAACTTCGCGGATAATTTGTTCCGATTGTTCAATAATCATGACTGTCCCTCCTGTGTCTGCGGTATTGCCTCTGATGGCGGCGTTGCTTCAATCGACGGCGGGATGACCGCCGGGTCATTGTTCTCTATTGCTTTGGGCGGAATCGAATCCGGTGCGGCCGTTGATTCCGGAATGGGCGCTGTTGCCTCGGGAGTCGGAATTGCCGGATCCCATTCTGGCGCAGATTCTATTTCCGGAGAAGGTTCGGGACTGAGGGACGCCGCGGGCTCCATCAGAGAGGTCGCAGACCGTTGTCCCCCAAACAGCTGCCAGGCTCGCCGCTCGCCCTCATCCAGTTCCCCGGCAGTCATTTCATCCGGACTTCCATAGCCCATTAATTGTGTTTTCCACTGGTCGACATACGCTTGCGTCCAGGCTGGATCGGTCAATGTGACATGGAAATCTTCCGGCAGCGCGTCGCCGAAATAAAATGGCATTGCGTAGCTCGGCACGACCAGCGTCGGCGGCTGCGGATTGTGAAAAATCGCTTCACTCAGTTGAGTGCATCCATAGAAAACTTCAGTTCCCAACGCCGTCAGACTGGCGGGCAGATCAATGGTTTTCAACGCCGTATTGGCAAAAGCCGCTGTGCTGATCATGTCGATCGCGCTGTCCTGTGCAAATTCAACTGTCGCCAGCGAGACGCATCCTTCAAATGCAGAATCTTCTATCTGCGTCAGAGAACTGCCGGTAAAGCGGACAGCTTCCAGATTCACACAATTCGAAAAGGAACGGATTCCAATATACTCCAGACCTTCCGGCAAGATGAACGTTCCGGAGTACCCTGAATTTTCAAACGCGGAATCCATGATCCAGGTCAGTTCTTCTCCATTTGTTAAGGTAAACGGATTGGCGCAGTCTTTAAACGCCGCCTCGTCGATCCCCCGCGTATGCGGAAGCAGCGGAATTTCGCCAGCCGCATTCCAAGTAGACTGCAGAACTGCCAGTGCCTGGGGATCCAGATCTTCGCCCCAGCCATACAACAAGCCCGTCTCCCCGACCTGTTCCAGAGAATAATGATGATTTGCGTAATGGAAACTATAGGGATATTCATAGTTGAAATAGGTATCTTCCGGCGCGAACCCCGGTATTGAAGGCTGATAGTCATTGACAAATTCCGCATGACCGGCATTGAATGCCGCAAAATGCAGTTTGGGTGCGCCTTCCAGCGCCTGATCCTGCACGGTGATTGCGGTCGGATTCAAGCTGACCAGTCCTTCCAGCTTAAGACAGTCGGCAAAAGCATGCCTGCCGATCGCTTCCACGCTTTCCGGAATCTCCGCCGCAAACAGCGCAGCGTTGCCGGCAAAGGCCCGGCTGCCAATTCGGGTAATTCCCTGCGGCCAGTCCCCGGCGCTTAAGAATGTCGGACACATTTCCGCGCTTAACAGAATCCGTTCCTGGTCCAGCGTCAGAATTTCAAAGTTGCCTTCCGCTTTGACGCTCAGTTCTGCGGCGGTCCGCAACATCTGCGGCTGCTTCTCCAGCAGTGCTGCCCAGCGGCTGCGATAGCTCTCCGCCTGAGCTTCGCTGACCCAGGCGCTGACCGCGGTCAGATCCGTAAAGCTGTCCGGCTGAATTTCCGGCGCTTCGCCCAGACACACGATCTGCGGAATATTCGCGGTTATACTCGCGGAATCCAACTGGCTTACACTTGCGGGCAGCAGAAGCAGTTCTACGTTTTCCAGATTTTCCAAGGCGCCTGGCAGAATTTCAACGACGCCCTCAGGAATTCTTACAATCCCCTCAGCGCTGGCAAGCATGCTTAACAGCTGCGTACCGTCTTCCGAAAGCAGCGCTTCACCTTCAACACGATACCGAATCGCCTGACCATCGTCGCGGACCAGCTGATTATCGGCAAGCTGACTGCCCCAGCGGGACAAATACCGCCACTCCGTTCCCGAAGGCACTACAATTTCCGCGCCGTGAAGCTGGCTCAGATCCATTTCCACCGGCTGATCAGAGGTCAGAATCAGCCGCTGAATATGATTTCCCGTCGTAAGTTCTACCGCCTCGACTTGCTCGTCCAGCGTTATTTCCGTGCGGGATAACGGGATCTGAAGCAGGCGGGTTTTCGCTTTGTTGTAAAGCAGACCATCTTCTGAACTCAGATACGGATTTCCCGCATCCACGCTCCAGGCAAAGCGCGGCGTCAGTTTCTGATTGCTGATTTTATACACGGACTTCGGCAATGAAACCGTATCGACGGAAGCCGAAAGATCAACCCACTGCACGCCTTCTGACACGCTCAGCTGTTCTGCCGGTTGGACAAGTCCGGTCAGCGTTTGCACATATTCCAAATAGGCAAAAGAATTTTCATCAAAATCCTGCTGCCAAGATATTTCCTGATTGGCGTCCAACTCTGCCAGCGGCAGCGGAACAAGCACCTGCCGGCCGGCATGATCCGGGACAAACAACGGATTGACCGCAGTTTTCCCATCCAGCGACCAGCCTAAGAATAAGGTCTTCAGCGGGCCTTCCTGCGGCAGCATGGAGTGATAATAATGAATCAGATTGATCTTCTGGCCCGGACTGTAGGTAGTCAGATAATCGCCCGCCTGCCAGTTTTGAACAAAAATCTTATAGGACTGGATCGTATAGTCGACCGTGATCGTCTGCCAGGGACTTTGCGGATTCCGCCGGATCCGGAACGCTACTGTAAAGTCCTCAAGCGCGACCGGCGGATAATCGCCAATTTCAAAATTTTCGCCATAAGCTTCAATCCGGTAGATCTCGCCGCCCTCAAAAATATAAAAATTCGCAGCACATAACAATTTCCAGTCGTCCAATACCGCGCCATAATAAATCAGGCTGAGATCTCCTTCATAGACGTTGACTTCGAGTTTCTGATCGCTTCCCTGCGAAATTCCCTCTTCCGGAAACGGCTTTGTACCCCAGAGTTCAAAGATGTCCGGCGGCAGCTCAGGCACCGGATCGGGATCGACAACCGGCTCAGGTTCCGGTTTATGGTCAGGCACACTTCCGCCTTGATGACCGCCATCGGGCTTAACGATTACATGCTCGCTGTCCGGATCGATCACGACCTGCGCGCCTTGCCCTTCCCCGCCGATGACCAGCTGATGAGCGTCGTTCGCTTCCGTTTTCTGCAGCGTATCTGCGACCCCGGGATTCTGTTTTGGTTTCTGCGTATTCTCAGCGTCCGGATCCTGCTTTAAAAGATCGTTATCATTTTCACCGCCTGCCTGTGTGCCAAGCTGTTCCTGATCGGAGAACTGAATTGGGTTCTCCTGAAATTGTTCGTTCAGCGAAATCCGGGAAGGATCAAACAGGCTGCCGGCCTGATAGATTTTCCACAGTGCCAAACCGGCGATGATCCCCGCCGCGATGCCGACAACCGTCAGCCCGATTCGCAATCTTATTTGTTTTTTATCGTTCATAGGTAATCCCTCGTTTTCAGCGCATCAGCCAGTGTTTTCTGCATTTCTTCAAAATTGATCGGCTTGGAAAAATGTCCATTCATCCCGGCTTCCAGCGAAGCGCGCTGATCCTCGACAAAAGCGTCGGCGGAAAGAGCGTAAATCAAAATCTGGCGGGCATCCTCGCGGGGTAAAGCGCGGATGGTCCGGGCCGCCGTTCTTCCATCCATCACCGGCATCTGGATATCCATTAAAATTGCGTCGTACGTATGCGGTTCATGACTTTCAAACATCGCGACCGCCTGCGCGCCGTCCCGGGCAATATCCAGCGATGCTCCTGCCATTTCAAGCATGCTTTCGGCAATTTCCGCATTGATTTCATTATCTTCAGCCATCAGGAAGTGCCGCCCCTGCAGCGAGGTGGTTCCGGAAGCGGCTGCCGGCGATGGCGCACGTCTGGTTTTCACGGTCTGATCCGCGGCGATCGGCAGGTTCAGCAGGACTGTAAAATCCGTACCCTGTCCCGGCGTCGTATCAACGACAATTTCGCCGCCCATCAGCTGTACAAGCTGATCAGTAATCGCCATCCCCAGACCCGAGCCGCCGTATTTTTTCGTAACTTCCGTGCTTTCCTGTTCAAATGGATGAAACAGATGGCTGATAAACTCCGGATCCATGCCGATTCCCGTATCATGGACGCGGATTAAAAGATCCAGCCGGCCGTTTAAGCGCTGCATCTGACGAAAGGTTACGCGGATTTCCCCCTGCTCGGTAAATTTTACGGCATTGGAGATAAAATTGATTACCACCTGTGAAATTCGCAGTTCATCGCCGATTAAATTATGCACGTCAAAATCCAGCAGCTCGACAATAAACTGCACGCCTTTGTTCTCCACATTTTTCTGAAACAGACTGCGCAGTTTTTCCGCTAAATCCTGAATGTCGAATTCTTTTTCTTCCAGCTCGATCCGCCCGGCTTCAATGCGCGACATGTCGAGAATATCGTTGATCAGGGAAAGCATATACTGAACTAATTCTTCCGCTTTGTGCAGATAAACGATGGCCGGCGCATTTTCGTCGAGCGCATGGTGAGCCAGCGTCAGCATGCCGACAATGCCGTTCATCGGCGTGCGGATCTCATGACTCATCTTGGACAGGAACGTCGTTTTCGACTGGCTGGCGGCCTCGGCTTCTTCCAGCTGAACTTCCAATGCCCGCATCGTTTCATGATTTTCCGTCCAGTCTTCAAACAGAAAGATGTCAGCCGTCTGATCCTCGCTGCGCTGTACCGTCAACCGCAGCCACCGATTGGAATTTACTGTCTGAAATTGCTGATGGAGCAGCGCAGTCCCGTCCCAGTTCTGGTAACGTTTTAAAAAAGCCCGGCTTTCCGCAGGATCGCCAATGTCCATCAGCTTTCGAATATCGCTCTTCAGCTCTGAAAATGAAAGTCCCGTAAGCGCGCTGAGACCGCTGGACGCCGCCAGCGGCATCTTGTCGCTTAAACGCAGCGTCAGCAGCGCCGCTTTCGTTTGTTTTAAGAGCAGAGCGTCGCCCTGATTCCGGGCTGAGTTTTCGATCTTGTCCTGCTTTTGCTTTACCTGTAAGCGCTGCCATACAGACAACAGAAAAAGCGCAGCCAGCAGCTCCGCAAGAAAAAATAATCCCAGCATCAAGGCTGGCTCAAGCTTTATCAAAAGCGTCCCCATCGTCATCTTACCCTCTTTCGGCAAGTAAATTGTTATCGTTTTCATTTTAACATCATTCCTTAAAGAAGTATAGAAAAGCAACTAATTTGGTCAAGATTCAACCCGTTTTGGACAATTCTTATTCTCCTGACCGTTGTTTGAACTCCAATCCCGGGCGAACAGGCCCTGATGTTCCCCCTTCAAAGCACCGATCAGATCCTGATTATGCGTGACGGCGACATCGTGGAATGTGGAAATCATCAGGAACTGTTTGTGTTAAACAAATTCTATACTCCGGGGCAACAGTCCATACGCAGCGGCTTGAAAGAACGGCCAGGCAGCTCCGGTTCCAGCCTGACCGCTTTGCGGCTTTCTACCAAATTGGAAAACTCCGGGAAGATTGGGGACTGGATCTGGCCGACACTGATACGTTAAGCCTGTTGAACTGTCTATTCATTTTAAAGGATCAGCGGAACAACGACCCTGACATGTAACGCCGGTTCTCCACACAGAGCTGTAGCGTTTAACGCTCGTCTCTCTTTTCTCACTCCATAGAAAAAAACCGGTTCCTTTATCCAGAAATCGGTTTTTCTTTATGCTTCTTAAACTTGTTCGTCAGCTGCGGATTGAACTTCCGTTTGTAACGCTACTTCGGTGTCTTCCAGGACGAACGGCATTTCTTCACGCGGCAGATAGAAACTGTAAATGGAATCTTTCAATGCCATCCAGTCGGTCATCTTCATCGTCCAGATTTCATCCTCCGGCTCGACGATCCCCTTACTGATCAAAGCAGCCAGCTCCGCGTCAGAGAAACTGCCATCTTTCTTTCCATCTTTTCTGCGCACATACCAGCGATTATTCGTTTCCATGATTATCCTCGCTTTCCTGATCTGCGCCTTGGCCCCCATCCTCCGGAGTCGGCGTCGGCTCTGATGATTCTGACGGTGACGGAAGCACCGTTGGTGTTGGCGTTGGGGTTGGCGTTGGCGTCGGGGTCGGCGTTGGGGTTGGGGTCGGCGCGATATAATTGTAATTGGTAACGGATTCCACCGAATTCTCATACAGCGTGCTGTTGGATCCGGCGATGATCGTGATCGTTACCTGTCTGCCATCCTCAAAGGAACTGTTGGGCAGCGTAACCGAGTTCCCGCTGACTTTCTCATGATAGCCGTTTTGATTGGTAACGCTGACTTCATAGTAATCGGCATTCTCCACCGCATCCCAGCTGATTCGGACATTGTTGGCGTCCTGACTGATCTTGACGTTAGCGACGGAAGCAAGCGTCTGCGACGGCGTAGCGGTCGGAGCGAAATAATTGAAAACCTGCGTTGCCGCTTCCGACGGCTTGAAACCATCCTGCCGCGAATACGCGACGATGCTGAAAGTCACCTGCTTGCCATCCTCGAACAAATTTCCATTTAAGGAAACGGAAGTTCCGTCGATCTTGGCCGAATATTCCTTTTTCAAAGCGGCGCTGACTTCATAGTAATCCGCGTTTTCCACTTTATCCCAGCTGATTTTGATCTGATCGCCAGTCTGACTGATCGTGATATTTTTAACCGCCTCCAGCTGTTTTTCTTCTTCGTGGTTATCGTTCATTTCGCTCTGACCGCGGCTGTTATCTCCGGATGCAACCAGACTGCCATTTTTCAGCAAACCGACGGAATGCTTGTCTCCCGCGGCAACCGCGATCACATCTTTCCATGCTTCAACTTCCAGCCGGCCGTATTCCTTATCGCCTTCGGCGCTCACCGTGCCATCGCTGCCAAGCAGCAGGACGTGCTCTGCGGAAGCAGCGGCCATCGTGATGTTCGACGGCGTCTTCGCCGGACAGACGCCGGTTTTGCCCGGGATGCAGTCAAGGCCTCCGGACTTGTTTATAATCAACAACGTATCGCCGCTGATCACGACATTCTGCACGTCGGTGAGGGAGGATACATCCGCGCTGCTGCCGGCGGTCAGAACTTTTCCTTCCCGGGTAATGCCGACGCTGATATCTCCGCCCGCGGCGATTTTCGCAACGTCCTTCCATTCAGAAACTTCACATTGTTTAGCGCTGTTGTCGCCAGTGCAGACAACAGTCCCGTCTTTTTTTAATCCCAGCGTGTGATTTTCACCTGCCGCAATGGCCGTGATCCCGCTCCATTCGCCGACTTCGGTCTGATGCTGCCGGGAACTGCCGGCCGCGACGACCATGCCGTTTTTCTTCAAGCCGACGCTGTGCCGTGCTCCCGCCTTGATGGAGGTGATGTTCGCCCAGCTGCCGACGTCAAGCTGACCTTCGTCGTTGCTGCCCTGGCCTTTCACCGTCCCGTCGGTATTCAGCACTAGCGTGAACTCCTCGCCCGCCGCAATCCGATTTTCCGCGGTCATGATGTTGGTGACGTTCTCCTTTTTTCCGCCACTCAAGCTGTTCAGCGCCAGAATCAGAAGCAGCACGCCTAATCCGATCCCCACAGCCGCGCCGATCAGTTGAGTCTGTTTCTTCTTTTTGACGCTGGCCGGTCCGGGTTTCGGCCGGGCTGTACCGGCGGCATGCGGCGATACCGGGGATTCTTTAACAACGTTCAGCGGTTTGGTCTTCTCCAGATCTTTCACAGCCGGAATGACGCGCGTCTGACCCAGCTTTTCCTGCGGCGGAATCGGCTCATTGATCAGCGGGGGGGCAGGCACTTCCTCCTCCGGCTTCTTCATAAATGGAATATCCAGTGTTTCATGCAGATCCTTTTCCGGAAGCTTCACCGCTTCGTTGCGGACCATCTCATCCAGACTGACATTGAAGCATTCCGCTAATAAGATCAGATGATCCACATCCGGAATCGCTCTTCCGTTCTCCCATGCCATATAATCCAGAACCGAAACCTGCGCTTTCTCGGCGACAGTCTGTTGTGAAAACCCGTTATATTTTCTTAGCTGTGTTAATTTTTCAGGCAGCTTATTCATGTCCAGCACTCCTTTCCTCTGTTGTGATATAAAAAGGGCCATAAAAATCCATTAATATCATCCCTGTTTTCACTCCGATTGTCAACCGCTGTGGACCGCAAAGTCCGTTTTTACCGGGGATTTCCTGTCAAATTTTTATTTTTTTCCACAAAAAAGCGCAAAAAAAAGCGACTTTGGAAAAGCCGCTTTCTTTATGCCTTTGACTTTCGCTCTTACAGTTCAGCGAAGTATTTGATTGTACGAACCATCTGGCTTGTGTAGCTGTTCTCGTTATCGTACCAGGAAACAACCTGAACCTGATAAGTATCGTCGTCAATCTTGGTAACCATGGTCTGTGTTGCATCGAACAGAGAACCATAAGTGATACCGATGATATCGCTGGAAACCAGTTCTTCTTCCGTATATCCGAAAGACGGGTTGGAAGCAGCCTTCATCGCAGCGTTGATGCCTTCTTTCGTAACATCTTTGCCCTTAACAACCGCAACCAGCAGCGTTGTGGAGCCTGTCGGAACCGGTACACGCTGAGCAGAGCCGATCAGCTTGCCGTTCAGTTCCGGGATAACCAGACCGATTGCTTTGGCAGCGCCGGTGCTGTTTGGAACGATGTTGATCGCAGCCGCGCGAGCACGACGCAGATCACCTTTACGCTGAGGGCCGTCCAGAGTCATCTGATCGCCTGTGTAAGCATGAACTGTCGTCATGATGCCGCTGACGATCGGAGCGTATTTGTTCAATGTGTTCGCCATTGGAGCTAAGCAGTTCGTGGTGCAGGAAGCCGCGGAAATTACGGTGTCTTCCTTTGTCAGAACGCCTTCGTTAACGCCGAAGACAACCGTCGGCAGATCGTTTCCGGCAGGAGCGGAAATGACGACTTTCTTCGCGCCGGCTTCGATATGAGCGGAAGCCTTTGCCTTCGATGTATAGAAGCCTGTGCATTCCAGAACGACGTCAACGCCCAGTTCTCCCCAAGGCAGTTCTTTCGCGTCAGCCTTCGCATAGATTTCGATTTCGTGTCCGTCGACAACGATCGAAGATTCCTTCGCTTCAACTGTATGTCCTGTGAAAGGGCCCTGAGCTGAATCATATTTCAACAGATGAGCTAACATTCTAGGGCTTGTCAGATCGTTGATGGCTACAACTTCATAACCTTCGGCTACAAACATCTGGCGGAAAGCAAGACGTCCGATACGTCCAAAACCATTAATCGCAACTTTTACTGTCATTTTATAGACCTCCTTATGACACGACTTAATTATAGTGTTTAAGGCATAAAATGTCAATTGTGAATGACTTCACTTGACGGTTTTACAATTTTTTTTCATCGAGGTATTGATCCGCTGAATTCTGGCATACTGTAAAAGGAAAGGAGTCTTCTCCATGACCTTAATTCCTACGATTATTGAACAGTCCGCCCGCAGCGAACGGGCTTACGATCTGATCTCCTGTCTGTTGAAGGAGCGGATCATTTTATTGACCTCGCCGATTGACGACACGGTATCCGGCAGCCTGTGCGCGCAGCTGTTATACCTGGCCTCGCGTTCGTCTCAGGATATCCAGCTGTATATTAATTCCCCCGGCGGCAGCGTCAGCGCCGGGCTGGCGATTTACGATACGATGCGGCTGATCCGCTGCGACGTATCGACGATCTGCATGGGCATGGCTGCCAGTATGGCCGCCGTCCTGTTAGCCGGAGGAACCCGCGGCAAGCGCTATGCCCTGCCCAACAGTGAGATCATGATTCACCAGCCCCCCTGGGCGGCGTCCAGGGACAGGCCGCCGACGTCAAGATTGCCGCCGAGCATATCCTGCAGATCCGCCAGCGCTTAAATACACTGTTAGCCGGCGACACCGGCCGCAGTCTGCGGGAAATCAGCGAAGACAGCGACCGCGACCGCTACTTCAGCGCCGAAGAGGCAAAGAATTACGGTTTGATCGACGATCTGGTGCATAAACAAAAATAGCGCTGCGAAGATTGCACGAATTTCCAATCCCCGTTTCCCATCCACCGAGCTCTTAAATCGCCCGCAGGTTCTCTGCGGACGTTTTTTTTATGTTATGGCCGGTTCTTGCCGCTTCCTTCAATCCGACTGATTTCCGCCTGTTTTCCCATCGTTTGAATTCAAGGCGAGTGAAGTGAAACTTTGCCGCTCAAGACCGGTTTGCCCACCCTCAGTCTGCCCGTTTTTTTATCCGCCCCCTGCCGCTCCCGAAAATTCGCTGTCCGCGCTGACCCCGCGCTGGTTTTTGCCCCGGGGTTATGCTATCCTTATATTATTAAATGAGAATCAAACTCGCACGGATATCGAAAATGAGGCAAACCGATCATGGAAAAAAATACAGTTAAATTACGCGAAGCCTTTGAACAATTAGTGGACGCCGTCTTTCTTTGCCGGGATTGGCCGGCATTGAAGGAAGCGTTGAGCGAAGCGCTGATCTGCCGCGGGCTCTATCCGGACATGATTGCCGGCCGCGACGATCTGCTTTTGTCGTTAAACCGCTACTATAAACAGACCCTCCCGCCTGTGCAGATCCGCTGGATCAGTCTGGAAGTCCTGCGCGAACAGCCCCATCTCTGCGCCCTGTTCGCCGCCTTTGAGCTGGACTATCCCGACGGGAAGACCGCCTGTCTGCAGCTGCGGGCAACGTTGGAAGAACTACCCCGGCCCGTCTATGTGCGGCTGGACCTCGATCTGCCTGCCTCGCGGGTCTTCTCGCCGCAGCCGCAACTTTTCACTGCCCATCCGCGGCTGTTCACAATGGCGGAACCGGCGCTGCAGGCGGAGATGGCCGGTGTGTATCTGGAAGCCAACATGCCGTTGTTTTATATCAGTTCCCCGCTGCTGAAGCAACTCGGATTCACCTACGAAGAATTCTATGCTCATTGTCGGAATCAGCTTGATCTGATCCTGGTTCCCGACGATGTCGGAACGATGAAAACCCAATGTGAAGACGCGTTTCAGCATGGCGATGAATTTCAGATGCCTCTGCGGTTTGTGCGCAGGGACAGAACGGCTTTGTGGCGGCAATGTCAGGGCTACCGCTTTCTGACAGATCAGGGCCGCATTGCGATCCTGCTTCGATTTGCCGATATCCACGCTGTGAAAGAACGTCAGGCTGAATTGGAGACGCAGATTCGTCAGCTGCGCCAACGCAACGATGAGATGGCGATGTTAACGGACAATCTGCCGGGTGGAATCTGCCTGCTTCAGCTCGACGACGCGCAGACCCTGCTTTACGGCAACCGCCGGTTTTATCAGCTGCTTCAGACTTCGGAAGATGAAATCCGTCAGCGTTATCAAAACGAATGGATCCGGATGGTTCATCCCGATGACCGAAACGCCGTTTTAGCCCAGATCAAAGAAGCCTTCACCGCCGGCTTGCCCGGCTTGCACTATCAGCTGCGGGTTCCGACAAAAACCGGCATTTTATTTCTGATGGTCTATGCTTCTTTCGCGCTGACCGGCAGCGTCCAGACGATCAACTGCGTTGTGCTCGACATCACCGAGGGCAAGCAGCGGGAAATGAATATCGCGATCAACGAGCAGAGGATGACGAAAGCTCTTGAACAGGTCGGCTGCGTGCTGTTTGATTATGACTTTAAAACCAATCAGATTCTCGGTACGCCGCAAGCCTGCGCCCGCTACAATTTTCCAGACACCGCCGTCAATCCGGAATATTTTATCGACCGCGGACTGATCCTGCCGCCCTTCGGGGAATCTTTCCTCGCGATGATTCACCGGCTGCGTCAGGGAGAGGAACGCGTAAGCTGCATTATTAAAAACCGCAATCAGGACAACATCGTGCACTGGTCGCAGCTAACGCTGGTCACGCTGCCCGACGAGTTTGGGCAGACGGAACAGGCCGTCGGCATCATTGAAGACATCACGCTGCAGAAAGATGCCGAACTGGCTTACGCCAAGGAGCAGCAGTACCGCAAGGCCATCGCGGCCGGCGCCTGTCTGATGATTGAGATCAATCTGTGCGACAATCTTGTGGAAAAAATCAGCGGCGACTGGGGCTTTTTGATCGACGACGCGCTGCGGACGCCTTACGATCAGTTCCAGCGCCGCATCGCCCGGCAGCAGATCCATCCCGACGACCGTCCGACGTTTCTTTCGACGTTCAGCCGGGACGCTTTGAAAGCCGCGTTTAATCAGGAACAGCGGGAAATCACGCTGCAATATCGCCGGTTGTCGGAAAAACGCCAGATGGTATGGGTGGAAACGACTGCGCATATCATTCAGGATCCGGCGACCCAGCATCTGAAGGTGTTGTTTTTTATCCGCGATATTGATAAAGAAAAGAAACATGAGCTGATCCTGCAATATCAATCCCAGCGGGATTCGCTGACCGGCTTATTGAACAAAGGCTCCTCTGAAGCTCAGATTCAGTCGGTGCTGGAAAACGATCCCCAGGCAATGCACGCGCTGTTGGTTCTGGATATCGACGAGTTTAAAAAAATTAACGATACCTTCGGCCATCTCTATGGTGATCAGGTGCTTTCCCGAATTGCCCGGCAGATCCGCGAGGTTTTCCGCGGCGATGATGTTTTGGGCCGGATCGGCGGCGATGAATTCGCGATTCTGATGAAAAACTGCAAGACGGAACAGATCGTACGGGAAAAAGCAGGACAGCTGTGTCAAAAGCTGGCGGCGTTGTTTGACGACAGCGTTTCCTGCAGCATCGGCGTTTCTTTCTATGCCAAGGACGGAACTTATTTCTATCAGCTCTACCAGAACGCAGACATCGCGCTCTATCAATCCAAACGTCAGGGCAAGAATCAGGTGCAGTTTTACCTGCCTTCGATGAAGCAGGAAAGCTGGACGGTCAACAGTACCGAAATCGACGAGCTGCGCACGGAAATGCCGGTGATCGCAGCAGCGCCGGGGCTGGAAGAACATCTGACCTCGCAGCTGCTTGAGGAATTAAACGACGTGATCTATGTCAGCGATCCAAAGACTTACGAATTGTTATTCATCAACCGGACGATCAAAGAAGATCTCAATATCATCGACGACTACATCGGCAAGAAATGTTATAAGGTGCTGCAGGGCCGCGATACGCCGTGTCCGTTCTGCACCAACGACAAGCTGAAATTCAACGAATATTATGTCTGGGAGCATACCAACGAGCTGATGAACCGGGATTTCATCGTCAAAGATAAATTGATCCAGTGGCAGGGCCGGACTGCGCGGATGGAATTTGCGATGGATATCGCTGAACACAATCATTTAAGCAAGGAACTGTCATTGCAGCTGGAGCGCGGCAACGCGCTGCTTGAACATGTGCGCCAGATCGTCGACGCGGATTCCGTCAGTCTGGCGATAGAGGAAAGCCTGACCGGTATCGGCCGCTATTACGCGGCGGAGCGGGTCGTGCTCAGCTTTTTGCAGGAAACGCCTCCGGTTTACGAGTGGATGAAGACGCCGCTGCCTTCGTTCAAGGAAGTCTGGAACAATCTGGCGGAAGTGCTGCTGGAACCGGGGTACACCTATTTTCATGCGCACGACGCCTATGTCTTAGTGGATATCGACGCCTTGAAGAGTCAGAACGCCGAACTGGTGCGCACGTTTTTACGGCTGGGTGTGCGGTCGCTGCTTGCGGTGCCGCTGCTTTCCCAGGAGAAGATTATCGGCTGCTGCGCCATCGTCAATCCGTCGGCGCAGGGACAGGATTTAAGCTTTGCGGAATCGCTGATCGCCTTTTTGGTCAGTGAACTGCTTAAATATCAGGCGGTGGAACAGCTGCGGTTTATGAGCTATCACGATCCGCTGACGGGGCTGGGCAACCGCAACCGGTATGTCGAGCAGCTCCAGCATTGGCAGCGGCATCCCTTATCGCAGGCGGGCGTTCTGGTCTGCGACGTCAACGGGCTGAAGCAGCTCAACGAGCTGTATGGGCATCACTATGGCGATCAGGTCCTGATCGAACTGGCGCGGATTCTGAATCTGCATGCCCGGCCGGAGCAGTTATTCCGCTTAGGCGGCGACGAATTCATTGCTGTCTACGAGAATATTTCGCACGCGGAATTCCAGCAGCGGCTGGCCCGGCTGAAAAACGCGTTTACGATCATTGTCAACGGCGTGTCAATGGGCAGCAGCTGGAGCGGGGACGAGCCGGACGTCAGCGCCTTAATGAATCATGCCGATCAGCTGATGTATATCGCCAAGCAGAATTATTATAAAACGACTTACAATCTGTCCAAGCATTACCGGCCGGAGACCTATCAACAGCTGATGGAGGCGCTCAAAGAAAACCGGTTCACCGTCTATATCCAGCCAAAAGCCGACTTGGAAAGCGGACGGATCCTGGGTGGGGAAGCCTTGATCCGCTATCTGCATCCGCAGATGGGTGTGATTCCGCCCGCGCGCTTTGTCCCGGTGCTGGAAAACGAACATCTGATTCGGGTCATTGATTTGTTTGTCCTCGACGAGGTCTGCCAGATGCAGCAGCGCCGGCAGCGGCAGAGCCGGAATGCCGCGGTGTTGTCGTTAAATTTCTCACGCCTGACCTTGTTGGAAGAAAACATGGCGCTGGAGGTGGAGAAAATTTTATCGCGCTATGATTTCGATCCTTCGTTAATTGAAATTGAAATCACTGAAACAGTCGGTGAAATTGAAAAGGAAACGCTGCGCACGGTCATTCAATCGTTGAAACGGTTGCATCTGCGAATTTCCCTGGATGATTTCGGGACAAAATACACCAATTTAAGCATGTTGACGGTTGCGGATTTCGACGTCCTGAAACTGGACCGCAGTCTGATTCAGGGACTGGTCGATTCCGCGCAGAATCAGATCATCGTTGCCAGCATTATTTCCATGTGTCATCAGCTGGGGGTCAGCGTCATCGCCGAAGGGGTCGAAACTGAAGCGCAGCGGGATAAACTGCGGCAGCTGGGATGCAGTCTGGGGCAAGGGTATTTCTATGGCAAGCCGATGCCGGTGGGTGATTTCCGCACGTTATTCAATAAGAATTGGGAATAATTTGATTTTCAGAGGTGAAAGAGAGGAATGGCCGATCTTTCTTACTCCGCATTCAAACCAGATAGAAAGAGAACGCCCTGCTTTCCAACCAAAACGTTCTCTTTTTTTCTATGCGATTTTCAGATTCATAAACTCCGGATTGACCAGCGTATTGCGCTGATCGCGGCCGCAAACCTGCACCCCTTTTTTAAATGTCGCGCGGCATTGGTGCAATGGGTCGACGATGATGAAGTCGGCCTGCTTTCCCACCTTGAGCGAACCCAGCCGGTCGTCGACGTTCAGGAACCGCGCAGCGTTCAGCGACGCCATGGCCACCGCTTCCGGCACTGGAATTTTCAGAGTGTCGATCAGGTTGAACACGTCCTGCAGAAGCAGCCGTCCGCTGCCGTAGATCGTGCCGTCCGGCAAATGAATTTTCCCGTTCGATTCCAGCGTTTCCGGGGTCTCACCGATCTGATACGTGCCCGGCGGCATGCCGGTCAGACTGTCGCTGTCAGTCATCATCAAAATCTTATCCCACGGTTTCATCTTCAGCAGAATTTCAATCATCTGCGGACAGACGTGGATGAAATCGCAGTTGATTTCATTGTATATCCGCGGATCCAGAAGAATCGCGCCGGTCACGCCAACTTCCCGATGATGTAATCCGCGCATCGCGTTGAAAGAATGCGTCGCCATCTGACAGCCGGCGTCAATCGCGGCCATCGTCTGATCATAGTCGGCCCCGGTATGCGCAATGCCGACCCGCACGCCTTTCTGATTTAAAACCGTGATGACCTCCATCGCTCCCGGCAGTTCCGGAGCCAGACCCAGACTGATTAAATCGCCGCCAGCGGCTTCATAAAACCGCAGGGCCTGATCAACCGAAGGCTTCTGGAAATACTGCACGGGCGTCCCGCCGTTATACTCCGGGTTGTAAAACGGCCCTTCCATATATAGGCCCAAAATTTCAGCCCCCTGCCGCTGATGGATTCTCGCCTCATGCAGCGCGCGGACGTTTTCCAGCATCACCGGGGAGGAAATGCAGGAAGGTACAAAGGCTGTCACTCCCGCCCACAACAGTGCATCGGCCATGTGGAGGATCTGCGTTTCATCGGTTGTTTTCGAGGCGTTCCAGCCCATAAAGCCATGCAGATGAGGATCGATCAAACCGGGTAAAAGCCAGTCGTCCTGGACCTCCTCTATCCGTGTGCCCACGGGTGTATCGCCGATCGCCGCAGTTCGGCCTTCGTCGTCAATCGTCAGCCATCCGTCGACGACTTCAGTTTCCGTGACGATGTGATGACTGTGAATACTTTTCATAAATCATTCCACCTTCCTTTCTTGTAGTCTATGGAACAAGGTGGGACTTCAATGCTTTTTAATAGAAAAAATTTCTTTGCCTTCGTTTGTCAAGACCGCCGCATGTCCTGCGAGAAAGGAAGGATACAATCACCTCTGAAAACAAAAACATGGCGAGCCCTCGATAAGAGGATTCACCATGTTTGCCTGATGTTCTTTATTTCTCGTTGGAAGCGCTGTTTCCGGCAATGCGTCCGGAAACGATGATCTCCGTGATTGCGTTGCCGCCCAGACGATTTCCTGAATGGAAGCCGCCGGTGACTTCGCCTGCCGCATACAATCCCTTGATCGCTTCGCCGTTTTCATTCAGGACGCGGCGATCGGTATCGACCCTCAATCCGCCCATCGTGTGATGCGTGGAAGGAGCCAGGAAACGAACCCGGATCATGTCCAGCTTGTACGTATCCGGCAGATAATTGCCTTCGTCGTCCATTTCGACCTGACCGACAGTTCCGCGATACGAAAGCTTCTCCACGTCCAGCGTATCGGCAACGCCCATGACGTAGTTATCGTAATCCAGAATTGTCTGCCGCAGCGTTTCCGCGTCGCAGCCGATCAATTCCGCGGTTTCTTCCACCGTTCTGAAAATCATCCGGCCTTCAACATCTTCAGGAATGTTGTTGAAACCGCCGGTGCCGGCCGTTGTTCCCACATTGGAAATTTCAACGTAGATCCCCGGTACATATTTTAATCCCAGTTCCTTTGCTTTTGCTTCGCTCATTCCGTTTTCAAAGCCGCCTTCTGACAGAACGTCGCGTTCCGCGGATTCATCGACATACCGCTTGCCCGTTTCCGGATTGACGTAAATGACGTTCTCGCCGGCGCCGCCAGCCAGATTTCCATTATCAACCCAGCCTAACGGCATCATCTGTGTCCAGCCTTCGCCGATTGTCGCTGCACCAACAGCCTGACCCATCGTCGTGCCGTCGCCCTTCAGACTGGAACGATTGGTTGTCCCGATATTGTTGGCAATAAATTCATCTTTCCAGTAATCATTTGTCTTCTGGACCATCTCAATATTCGCGCCATAGCCGCCGGTCGCCAGAATGACGCCTTTGTTGGCCATGACTGTGACCGGAGTTCCGTCAAACTGCGTCGCCTTCACGCCGGTAACGCGCCCGGATTCATCCGTGATCAATTCGTTCGCCGTCGTGCGGGTCATAATTTTATTCGCTTCGTTCGCTTTTAAAACCGTATTGGCCGGGACCGCGAAATATCCGCCCCACTTGCCTTCATAGAATTCGCCGTCAACCGTGCCGCCATTGACTGCGTTTTCACGCTGCCACAAGCATCCGATTAACGTAAAGGCACGGCTTTGATCAATCGAAGCTCCCTGAGCTTCCAGCCAGTCTTTAATTTCCTGACCACCTTCGACAAACTGACGCACCAGCTTTTCATCGCCGTAAATCCATTCCGTATTCTCCCGGTTAGGACGCAAGCCGCCATAATATGTCTGGAAGATATGCAGGTTGATCGTGGAGAACAACGTCAGCTTTGTTTCATGGACGCCCGCATCCAGCTGCGGCTGGGCCCAATCCAGATAAGCCCGGATTTCTTCTTTCAGCGCTTTCAGCGTCGGCAGGTATTCCTCATGGACGCCGCGCACCGCATTCAGCGCAATATCGCCCGCGACAAACGGATGTTCGTCGTCGATCGTTCCGTCAAACGGTTCTTCCGACCAGTTCAGAATCGTTTTCAGCGTGTCAATCCGTCCCGCGTCATTTTTAACTTTTTCGTAGGTTTCGCCATTGTATTCGCCGGTCGTCGCATCCGGATTGGCCGGATCCCAGACAACAGCGTCAAAGGTCGACTGATAAGCGCCGCCGGAAACTAACGTATTTCCGCCCATTTCCGCGTTCTTTTCCAATACCAGAACCGTGTCCCCGTTTTGGGCTGCCTGCGCGGCGGCCATCATGCCTGCTCCGCCGGCGCCGACGATGACGACGTCCCAGGTCCCTGTAATTTCTTCCTGCGCCGCATGTTCTACGGTGTTCTTCTTAAAGGCGTCCAGATCAGAAGCGCCCGCCGCTTCCGCCGCTGCGTTGACCGCGTTCTTCAAAGCGATGCTCGTAAAGGTCGCCCCGCTGACAACGTCAACCCCCGTGCCGTTGGCTGCCAGGATATCCTCAATCAAAATGGGATAAGCGACATCGCCGACATGCGCCGTTTCCTTCTGTTCTTGAATCTGAATGTCCGTAATTGCGTTTTCTGAGAAAGTCGCTTCAATCGACACTTCCCCGTTGTAGCCCTGTGCTGAAGCCGTATAGCTTCCAGCCGTGAATTTGAGTTCTGCTTTCTTCGTTTCTTCCTTCGTTTGCCCGCAGGCAGCGCAGGAAAGCACCATGAAAAGAGAAATCAAGATAAGGCCAAGTCTTTTCATATTTTCCTCCCTCGTCGATATTTTCACAATCGATCTGACCTTACTATAAACCCCGTGGTTACCACGGGGTCAAGATCCCAAATCCAGACTGCAGCTGAAATAATACCAGAGTTTGCCGTCTTCCTGAACCCGTGTGATCAGCCGACCGACCAGCTCCTTGCGGATGGGTTGATCGGTGCATTCCAGCAAAGAGGCCAGCGCCGTTTTCGGGATTTGCGTTAAGCTTTCACTGCGCGAAACAATCATTACCATTTTTCCGCTGCCGCAGCTGGTCTCGGCTTCCGCATACGGAAGTTCGTTTTGTCTGGCAAAATCGGTTCGGATCCCTAATCCGACACGCGGTTCCAAGATATCAGAATCAGATGTCAGCTGCTTTGGATCGATCCGGAAAGCCAGATGCAGCAGTTCAGGAAACTGCATCCATTTTTCAATCATTTTCAAGACGTTCTGGCGATCCAGATTGGCGGGAGAAAACTCCAGGAAGCTCAGGCTGAACAGCTGCTGCACATTCAAATACAAGGGCTGCCCCTTCTGATGGATCGCGCGCTGAATTAAATTCCGATAATAGATATTACGCTCAATCTGCCGTTCCAGCAATGCTTTTTGTTTTTGCAGCTGAAGCAGATTTTCCTGATAGCGCCCATCCTGATCCGCCAGATTTTCGGCCTCGTTTTCGGGATGGAATTGATTCAGACTCGCTCCCAGTCCCCGTTCATGTCTTAGATAGAAGACCTCGACCGCATTATCAATGGAAAATTCCCGATAGCCGTTCGCCAGCACTTTCGCTGGTTTTAAAAGCTCAAGGTCGATATAATGCCGCAGCGTCTCCAGGGTAATCCCTGAAATAGCGCAAAACTTCTTGCTTGTGACCATATTTCTGCGGATGCTTCCCCGAAAGCACCGCCGTTCACCTGCCTTCTTTGTTGATTTCATGATGATCATTTCTATCTTAACATAGAATCACCCGCCGTTGTACTCCGGGCGTTTCTGGTTTCACTTCGCAGGTTGGCGAAGTCCAAGATTGGAATATAGAAGAATCCCTGAAAAGTTTGTAAACTGTAAAATAAAGGCATTACGTTAAGTTGTTTCGATGACTTAACCCAATGCCTTTGTTTTTACATTGTTCCTGATTTTTATAATGACTCTTAAAAATATCATTTGAATATTGTTTTATCCAATATCACCTCAATAAAAGGGAATACCATGACGATGGCAGTCATGATCAATAAAATACCGCAAGCTTTGATAAAATAGATGGAAAATAGAGTCGGTGTTCCATCTTTAACCGTGAGGAAATGCTGGTACTCCCAGACTTTCTCAGGATTTTTAAAAGCATATCCGCCATACCAGAAACAAAACGCAATGATCAATACCATAATCATCGGCAGGATCCTCCTTCGCTTCTTTCTGATTACGATCTCTGTCCACAAGACTTTTCAAGCGCTGGATCACCAGCATGCGCGGCATAACTCTTTTCAGCAGACTGCTTCCTGTCCTGACAGAACCGCGAGATAACCCTTATCATTAAAGCTTGGTACTTCATTCTCTTTTACGCGTATTCGTGCATAAACAACGGCTTGCCGCTCAGCGCAAACGCTTCCTTCGGCGAAGTCACCGCGCTCCCGTACAGCCGGTTGAACAGATCGTAATCGTTAATCCGCGCCATCGTGAAGCCATAGTCCTGCCATGTGAGGCCCTGAATAATCTTTTCCAGATGCTCATCCTGCGTGGTATGCAGGATAATCTCCGGTTTCAGCTGCAGCGCCAGATTCAACAATTTGAACAACGCGACGCTGTTGAGATAAATACACTCGCGCACCTCGATGCCCTGCGCGGTCTGATATAATGACGCGTAGCCCTGAATCTGTTTGTTCTGATCATAGTAGGCGATCAGCTTGCCGCCCTCGGCATTGCACTCCTCCTGCAGATGATCGAAGTCCTCTTTCGTCCGCAGATAGAAACCATCGAAGCGCCGCACATACGCCGTATACACATCGAGCAGATCCTGCGACTGCACCTTGTAGGTCAGGCCCTCGTTGCTGCAAAGGGGAATCTGGGAGCGATGGATGGAATACCGCCGGCGGTAATACACCATTTCAAAGCCAAACTGCGTATACATCGACGGATTGTAAGCCTGAATCAAGGTCACCAGCTCCCTGTGCTCCACCTCGTCCAGCACGTCGTTCATCAGCTCGTGCATGCAGCCCCGCTTGCGGTAAGACGGAATCGTCGCCACGCCTAAAATCATCGACGTTTCCAGAACATGCCCGGCTAACATGATCGAATGCGGAATCCGCATCAGCGTCGATACGATATTCCCCGAATCTTTCAGCACCAGCGTATTCTCCGGCTTATACAGCGTGCGGAAGAAATAATCCGTATAACCACCGTCATCGCCGGCAAACACCTGCTTCCAGATGCCGTACACAATCTTTTTTTCCTGCGGCAGCGCCTTGCTGATCATAGCTGATTCTCCTTTCCGCAAATCCGGTACTTCTCGATCAAAAACTCCGGATGGTACGCCAGTTTAGCCTGACGGATATTCTCATGGCCCATGTCGTCTTCACGGTTGACGTACTCGGCTTCATCAAACTCATGCGTCAGCCATTCCTTCATGATCGCCTGATATAATCCCCGAATCTCGTCGTCAGCTTTTTCAATGTTTTCCTGACACATCCGCGCGCTCAGCCAGGAGCCGACCGCAAACGCCTTCACTTCCCCGTCGATGCGGATCAGACCGCCGCGGTAAGGAATCTGCCCGAATAATTCCAGAATCCGGAAAACGCCGCGCCGTTCCGTCTGCAGAAATTCATCCGGATCCTCGGCATGCCACTGCCGCAGAAACGCTTCACATTCCTTCACATTATCCGCGTTGAACGACTCATATTCCCAGCGTCCCGCATACTCCTTATAGAATGCGTTGAGATGATTGCGCTTCTTCTGCAGCTTCTTGCCTGCGAAGGTTTTCAGCTTCTCGCACAGGTAAACATAATCCGCGCTGTCGCGGTTTTCCTCCAGACAGGTGTTGGGAAACGTATCTGCAAACCACTGCGCCGCTTCCTTTGTGAAGCAGCTCAGCACAAATGGCAGCCGATAATGCTCAAAGATGCCTCTGGCTGCCAGAATTGCTTCCTTGAAATATTCCGGCCGGCATAAGGGCATGTAAATAAACAACGTGCCTTCGTGCACGCCCAGCAAAAGCAGCCAGTTTTCATTCTGACACTTAAACAGCGGATAGGAATCGATCCACAGGATCATGTTGACCAAGTTGTGGTTGCTTTCTTCATACTGCGCCAACGATAAATAACGCTGGATCAGCGGATAATCGTCTACGGTAACGGGATCAAAGTCCCTTTGTATCTGACTGGCTTCCATCCTCATCCGTCCTTCTTTCAGTATATTCCGCCTCAAAAACCTCAGGCTGAGCTACCCGCTGTTCAAACGGGCTGTCCTGAGTTTGTTCATCAATCCAAACTGAATCCTGATTCTGATCCATCGACGACCACTGGTCGTTCATCGTCTTGGTCATCTTTCTGATCTTGAACATGCCGAAGATCCCCAAGACCGCCATGACTGCCAGCATCGCCAGAATAAACGGCCAGGCCATGCTGAGAAAGGCGATGATCAGCAGGATTGTAAAAATCATCGTTAGAAATCTCATGTTTATCACCGGTTTCATTATATCCTAATTGACCGCAAAAGAGAAAAGTTTTGCAACCCGAACCTCAAATTTAAGAATTTCTTCAGCTTCTCTGCGGATGACGGCGGCGGGCATGACGGACGCCAAGAATCCACAGGACAAGAAAGCCGGACGTCATAAAGCACAGCACCGCCAGTCCCACCTCGCCCCGCCGGCGGCTGTACTCCGTGACTGAATTGACAGAGCCGTGGGCGATTACCGGCTGAGATTGGGCGGCCTGCAGCTGGGCGGCATAGGTGTATTCCGGGTTGGAGATCGAAACCGAAGCCAGCCCTTCCTCAATCAACAAGCGCTGCACCAGCTCCCCATCCGCAAACAGCCATACCGGCAGCGGCGAGGTCTGGGCGACATGATCGTCGATTTCCAACGTCAGTGTTTCCGCCTGACTCACAATTTCGCAAGCCCGGGTTTTCCCGGCGTCTGTCAGCTCGACATCAAACAGGGAAATCGGCAGCGATTGTTCGTGGAGCACGACGGTAATCTGCCCCTGATCGCAGTTCCATTCTTCCGCGGTGTACGTTAAATTCCAGGATAAACCGGCCAGCTGGATCAATAAAAGAAAAAAAGCCAATGTCCTCACCTCCTTAGAAGTATGGAACATCCTGGCTTTTTTTATGCGGATTCTTCAGGATTCATTCTGGATTTCCGAAATTGGGGGAAGCTGCTCCGCGATCTCGTGGAGCTTGCCGAAGCGGTGCTTCATGCCGGATTTGGACATGGCAACCCCCGTCTGTTTTTCATATTCCGCGCTCAGTTCGTTCAGACTGGCCTCCGGGAACTGCACGCGCAGCTGGGCCACAGCTTTCAGCTTTTCATCGAGAAACCGCAGCCGGCCGGCTTTCTCGATCCGGGCGATATCCTCCAGCTGCTTCTTGGCCGCCGCCTGACTTTTCATTTCGTTGGCGACCTCGCAGTTGTCCAGCCGCGTCAGGTTGTTGCGGAAATCGCGGTGGATGCGGATATCCTCAAACTTCATCAGCGCTTCATACGCACCGGCGCAGCGCAGGAAATCAGCGATCTTATCGGCCGCTTTCAAATACACGACGAAGGACGTGCGGCGGGCGATCACCTTGGCCGGCAGATCAAATTTATGCATCAGCTTCTGAATGAACAGCGCGTGAGCTTCGTCGTTGGTTACAATTTCGAGATGATAATTGGTCTTCTGCGGGGAATTGACTGAACCCATCGCCATGAACGCCCCGGCCAGATAGGCCCGTGCGCAGCATTCTTTCTGAACGAGCTTGCGGGTCGGATGGTTCTGCAGCCCGTGATCGGTGAACAGGCCCAGATCGTTGAGAATCTCGGTCGTCTTGTTCAGCACCTGCAGCCGGTAGATGTTGTTTTTTTTCAGATTCATCTTCTTGATGACCGACAGATCGGTTTCCACGGCGTAATTTTCCTTCAGCAGCTTAAGGATTCGTTTTGCCGTCGCCGCGTTTTCCGTCTTGATCATCAACGACATGCCCTGAGCGTTGATCGTTAACGACGAACACAGCTGCACCAAAGCGGAAAGCTCCGCCTTCTGGCAGCAGGGTTTCAGCTCATTCTGAGCGATTTCGGATTTGACTTCAGTGGTAAACGACATACTTACTCCTTTATTTTCGCTAACAGCTGCTGCATGCAGCGGCGGATCTTATCGGCGTCGTGGCGGACCAAATCGTCGCTGAAATCCAGCAGCGGCGCCGGGGTAACCTGATAGGGATGCTCTTGCTGCAGGATGCTGACAGGCTTTCCGCCTTCTAACGCATAGCGGTTCAGGACCGCATCCGGGATCGGATCCTGAGCGACCAGCACCTCGTCGATCTTCGCACCGTGACGGACCAGTGCGTCGACATGATCCTCCATTGTAAAATCGTCGGTTTCACCCGGCTGGCTCATCGCGTTGCACAAATACACGCCGTAAGCGTCCGACTGGCGGATCGCTTCGGCGATCTCCGGAATGATCAGATTCGGCAGGATACTGGTGAAGATGCTGCCGATGCCGTAAATGATCACATCCGCTTCGCGGATCGCCCGAACTGCCTTCTCGGAGGCCTTGACGGTTTCCTGATAAAACACCGTGTCGATCCGGTTATTGATATTGGGAATGTTGGACTCCCCGCGCACGATCGTGCCGTCGGCCATCCGGGCGAACAGCGTGATCACCTGAGTAGTAGCGGGAATGATATCGCCGCGCACATTGAGGATCTTGGAAAGAATTCCGATGCTTTCCAGAAAGCTGCCGCAGCTCTGCGTCAGGGCGGTCAGAATCAGATTGCCGAGGTTGTGGCCCATGACGCCCTGATCTTCCTGATCAGGATCCGGATCGCCTTCAAAGCGATACTCCATCAGATTTTTAAGCAAGGTTTCCGACTCCGCCAGCGCGATCAGCACCGCGCGGATATCGCCCATCGCGGGGATATGAAACTGACGCCGCAGCCGTCCGGTGCTGCCGCCGTCATCCGCCACGGTGACGATCGCCGAGATTTGAATATCCTGAATGAATTTAATGCCGCGCAGGATGACCGACTGGCCATGCCCGCCGCCGATAACGACGACCTTCAACGGGTTATTGTTCATCCAGCCCCCGCTTATCGCGATGTTCTTTATAGCAGTTATACTGGATCTTATAGTGATCATACAGGAAATTCGTGATCGCGACGGAGCGGTGCTGGCCGCCGGTACAGCCAATCGCTACGGTGAAGTGATTCTTGCCTTCCTTGACATATTCGGTAAACGCGTAATCGAGAAATTCCAGCAGCCGCTTGATAAATTCCCGGGTTTCCGGTTTGTCCATGACGTAATGGTAGACCTGCGGATCGTCGCCGGAGTAGGGACGCAGTTCGACTTCCCAATAGGGATTGGGGAGAAAGCGCACGTCGATCATCAGATCGGCATCCAGCGGGACGCCGTGCTTATAGCCAAACGAGATGAAGCTGATCGAAAAGACCGGCGCGCTGCTCAGTGAGAAATACTTCTCGATTTTCTGCTTCAGTTCCGACGCTTTTAAAAACGTCGTGTCGACGGAAAGAAACGCGGTGTCTTTGTAATTCTGAAACATCTGCCGCTCGACGCTGATCGCTTCCTCCAGCGTATTGCAGACGTTGGAGATCAGCAGCGGATGCGTGCGCCGCGTGGATTTGTAGCGGTGCAGCAGCACATCATTGGATGCGTCCAGAAACAGTACGCGCACATCCATATCCTCACCCTCAAAAGCATTCAGGAACTCCGGGAAATCCTTGGCCGACGTTGCCAGCGCCAGATAGGAATAGCGCGGATCGGTACTGCTTTCAATTAGATCCACCAACAGGCTTAACAGCTGAACGGGAAACTGGTCGATGCAGTGATAACCCATATCTTCCAAAACGCTGGTCGCGCTCGTCTTGCCTGCGCCGGACATTCCGCTGACCAGGATTACACGCTTTTTCTTCATCTCGATCACCTCTTGTTTTGTTAGCTGTATTTTACCACAGCCCCTGGCGGTTCTCAATCGGGAACATGCCGATTTTTATTCGGAGAACTTTCTTCTTCAGCTTCAGCGTTTAGTCCGGAAAAGATTCCTGAGGAGCGCATCTGTTTCACAAAAAAAGAGAAGTCAAAATCCGGCGGCTCCTTGTCAATAAGATGGCGGCGGCTTATCAAACCTTGTAACCTTATCGCTTTCTTATTCCGAAACGCCCGGCCGACTTCCCGATCAGCTGATTTTAACCTTGCGGTGATGAATATAATAGGCATACGGATCTAACAGACTTCCCGCCTCATCCCTCAGAATCCGGGGCTGTCCCTCCGTCATCCGCCGGATCAATGTTTCCGCCGTATTTAACCGGATCGGGTCGCCGCCGGTCTGAATCACGAAAAAATAGATGCGTTTGATCTTCTTGTTTTTGACCGGCAAGGGTTTCGCAAGATCGAACAGCTTGGTCATCATCCGTCTTTTTTCCGAGGTAAACAGAATGATATTCAGCGTCTCATCCCATACCAGCCAGTCCAGATGCAGAAATTTCCGATACAATAAATAAGCCAGCCACTGCTGGTCAAGCTCTTCCAGATAAAAACTGATCAGCGTCTGCTTCAGTTCCTCCATACTGGAAAAACGGGCGTCCAGATAAACGTCCTCCCGGCTCAGCGGCGAGAACGGCGTTTCATATTTCAGCGACGGCTGAATCATATTCTGATACAGCGACTGGTAGTCATCGTTGTTGAGATAGTAGTCAATTTTTAAAACCGGGATGGAAGAGGACACGGAAACCGGCACGCTTTCGTCAAAGCAGATTAAGAAGTCCACGGTTTCCGAAGAAATGTCCGCCAGTTCCCGCTCTCTTAGAATATCCACGGATTTGACATAATAATGCAGCCGTTCCAGCAGCGCTTCCTTTAGCGCCTCCCCGACAAACACATTCGCGACCGGATACAGAGCCAGCCGCAGCTGCATCCGCTTATTCTCGATCTTCTTGATCTGACGATAGATAAACAGTGAAATCAGACATTGCGAGACCTCGCCGATATCGCAGTCGAACCAGTTCTGAATGATATCGTGAATGATGATCGCGATCTGACAGGAAACCGGCGTCTGCTTGGCAATCCGCACCAGCTCGGAGGTCGTGTTGTTTTCCGGGATTTTAAACGACATCCGCACGACGATCGGGATCAGAAAACGCAGAAATTCCGTCTTCATCGCCTCCATCGCCGTGAGGTTTAAAATGTCTAAAGAGGCGAATTTTCTGCGGATTTTATCAAACAGGACGACTGCCAAATCATAAAAAGGCCCGAATCGGGTTTCTTCGATCGCCGTATCGGACAGGTCCAGATTGCATAAGAGAAACAACAGCTGAAAGCGCTGTTCCTGCGGCGGCAGTGGTTCTCCATAATACGCTGCCAGCTGCGAACCCAGATCATCCAACGGAAACAGCGGCCGGAATTGATCGAGCAGCTGCGCCTGTTCCTCAGAAAAGCTCACAAAATGGCCGGCCTTCCGGCGTTTTTCCGACAACATGATCATGACGATCCATTTCCGGGTTTCCAGGTCGCTGATCCCCATTTCCCGCGTGCAGATCAAATCGGAAACCATTTTCGCGATCGCCTCGCGTTCCTCGCCTTCCATCTGATCCTTGTGATCGACGTCCAGAAACACGTCCATCATCTTTACCTTGTGGTTGTAGTAACAAATTGAATCCATGTAGCAGAACCGGTAGTTGATTTCGTTGCCTTCGATCTTCATCCCCCGGTAAGGGCGGCTGATCAGTTCCAGATTGTAATCGCCCAGCATTTTCCGGACTTCCTTCATCTCCCGGGAAATCGACTGCGGATTCAGCCACATCCGATCGGCGATCGTCTCCAGCTTGATATACTCCTCGCTGATCAGCAGCTGTTTCAAAATGGTGTTGATGCGCAGCTTGAAGTTCTCCTGAAGATCGTAGACATTGTAGAACCGGTAGCGGAACTGGTTTTTCAGCTCCCGGATCACCCGCGGATCCTGCGCCTGCAGAAGAAATCCCCGGTTCTTGCGCAGACAGATCTGAAGGTTATTCTTGCGGATGGTATCGTTGATCACCTGAATATCGTTATGGATTGTTTTCTCGGAGACGTTCATCTGTTCGCACAGCATCGAATAAGTCAGATATTGTCCCGTATGATTAAGAAATTCGTAGAGCAGGGACAGCTGCCGGTAATTTGCGTTCATGCCCAACATCCTTTGCTTTTCATGCCTGTTTCCTCCTCATTATAGCATTGCGCCGCTTTCTTTCAGGTCAGCAATCCTATGCCAAATTTTTCCTTTTCTTGGGAATTCCTGTCTTCTCAGCTTGAATCAACACAAAAAAGGAAGGGGACTTCCTTTTTTGCGAGCCGATCAGAAAATGCCGAAGAATGAGCCGGTGATCGCCATGACCAGAATCAGCGCGATCACGGTGATCGGCTTCCATTTGCGTTTAAGCAGGGCAACGATGCCGAACAACAATCCCAGTTCCAGCAAGCCCGGCATGATCTCGTCGAAGATTGTCTGGACGACCATCTCCGCGCCGCCGCCCATCGGGACAACCAGCGGAATCTGCACGGAAACCATCTGCGCCACCAGCGCGCCGACCATCATTAAGCCCATGATGCACGCCGACTGGGTGATCATGCCGATGATGCCGGAATGGAAGGCTTCGGTGATAACGTTGGTACCCAAGCCATAGCCGAGCTTGATCAGCGTCCATTTCAGCGCCAGAAACAGACCGCCGTAAATCGCCACGAACAACACGACGCCTAATGGATTGCCTTGCGAGGCCAGCGCGATGCCGATGCCGCCGGAAATGACGCGGATGCAGTTGAAGAACAGGGAATCGCCGATCGCTGCCAGCGGTCCCATCAGGGACGTCTTGATGTTGGTAATCATCTGCGGCGAGACGGAATCCGGATTGGCCGCCCGCTCTTTTTCCAGCGCGTAGCT
This sequence comes from Holdemania sp., assembly GCF_986127675.1. Classification (NCBI taxonomy): domain Bacteria; kingdom Bacillati; phylum Bacillota; class Erysipelotrichia; order Erysipelotrichales; family Erysipelotrichaceae; genus Holdemania; species Holdemania sp. The sequence continues at coordinate 29,470 of NZ_CFQZWI010000011.1, forward strand.
GACGCCCAGACACAGACCGGACATACTGGCATTGCAGTTAAAGAACTCGGTATTGCGCAGCATCGCTTCCCGGCGCAGGTCTTCCTTTCCGGCGTAGACTTCGTTAAGAATCGGGAACAGGCAGAACGCATAGGTCTGGCCCATCATCTTCACCATGTTGAAGGTCGCCCAGAAATGACCGGAACGCCAGAACAGGTGTCTCAGGTTTTTCTTTTCTTCCGGTGTATACGTCTTTTTCATTGGAACAGGTCCTCCTTCCCTTCCTGATTTTCAGGCAGCTGCGCGATGATTTCATCCTTCATTTTCTTAATCTGGCCTTGGCGGGTGTAGTTCAGAATCGCTGCGGCGAGGGCAAAGATACTGACGCCGATGATCGGCAGATGGAGGAACTTGACGCAGGCGAAGCCGATGAAGAAGTAAATCCCCAGCTCTTTCGACCAGATCATCGAGGTCAGGATCGCGAAGCCGACGGCCACTAACATGCCGCCGGAGACGCTCAGCCCGTTCATGACGAAGGCTGGAAGCAGGTTGGTAACCGCCTGCAGATTTTCCACGCCCAGCGCAGCGGCCAGGAAAACCACCAGAGTTTTCGGCAGCGGACGGATGATAAACAGGCTTGCATAATGCAGCAGTGTATAAGATTTATCCTTGCCTTCGCGGGCAAATTTTTCAAACAAGCCGACTAACGAAATATCAATCGGGGAGATCAGCGTGCTGACATACTGCATGACCGTGCCGATCGGCACCGCCAGCGCCAGCGCCAGATTGAGATCTGCGCCGGTCAGCACGACGAAGGCCACCGACAGAATCGAAGCTGAACAGGGATCGGAAGGAATTACGCCGCCGATCGCGGAGATGCCCATGTAGATCGCTTCCAGGGAAGCGCCCATGATCAGACCGGTTTTCATATCCCCTAACGCAAGTCCGGTCAGAAATGCGACGAACAGCGGACGCCAGGTAGCGTCCCAGGCCATGCTGCAGTCCAGCAGGTAGACGATGTAGTACACAAACGCCAGAATCAAGGCACTTTGTAACATGGATTTTCCTCCTCTTTCTTAAAGAAATTGTTTCAGGTCTTTTTTGGGCAGCGACGGCAGCACCTGCACCTCGCAGCGGACGGATCGGGCGATTTCCCGCAGCTGTTCCAGCTCTTCTTCACTGGCTGAGAAATTGTCAGTCAGCGCCCGGCGTCCCCGGCGGTTGCCGACGCGGCCGAAGTTGCCGATATTGACGCAGGGAATCCCGGGCACCTGCCGAACCAGCTTCAGCGCATCGCACGGCTTGTCCACAACGATCAGAATCTTTAACCCTGCCGTGCGCTTGTCGTGGAACAGGCTGACCGCTTCCCGGACGGTTTTTACCGCGACCTTTATCCCCGGCGGTGTTGCCATCCGCAGCGTCATGGTAACCAGCTCGTTGGCTGCCGCCTCATCGTTGGCCACCACCACGGCGGTGATCCCCAGCTGGCGCGTCCAGGCCGTAGCGACCTGCCCATGGATCAGACGTTCGTCAATCCGCAATAACTGAATCATTCACTTTCACCTCGCTTTCTCTTTCCAGAAATTCATCTTTCTTTTTGGGATCGTGTGAAGAGATCCTGCGGTACGCTTCTGATAACTTCATTGTAAAGAGCTTGGGAAGCAAATACCATCGCACAGAATTCGTGTTTAACCGGTAATTTCTCCAGGCTTTTTTCCTGCGTAAAAGGTTCCTTTTCCCTGCATTTTCAAGACTGCCTGATTGTCAAATACAAAAACAACGGGATGAACCCGGAGTTTATGCAGGGAATTTCGCTGACAGGAAATCAAAAAAAGATCTGAAACTCCTCGGTCAACCCCGAGTGTTCCGGACCTTTATTGCCATTTTGGCATTCAGCCGATTTTGAGATCTGTAATCGCCGGATTGCGTTCGATCTTATCATTCTGGCGATAGACCGTCCGTCCCTGCACAATGGTCTCCAGGACGTGAAATTCCTTGTCAATGACGATCAAGTCCGCCTGTTTCCCCGGCTTGAGACTGCCAATCCGAGAATCCAGCTGGAAATGCCGGGCGGCGTTGAGCGAAGACATTTTCACCGCTTCCGTCAACGGTAAGTGCAGAGCGGAGGTCAGATTGCGCAGACCGTCGATGACGAACAGACTGCTTCCGCACAGGACGTCGCTGCCCTCCACAACCACCCGGCAATCCGGCTTCAGCCGCACCGGCCGGGGCTGAGTATCATAGACGCCCTCCTCCAGGCCAGCCAGCTCCGAGGCGTCGGCGATCATGCACAAGTGATCGCTGCCCTTGACCTGAAGCATCAGCTGGATAAATTCCGGGCTGAGATGGATAAAATCACAAATCAGCTCGGCCATCACTTCCGGATGAAGCATCAGCTGGCCCAACACCCCGATGTCCCGCTGATGGATCATCGACATCGCGTTGCCGGCATGACTCACGCTGCGCACGCCCCATTCAATTCCCTGCTTCATCTGGCTCGAAGAAGCGTCGGTATGACCGGCCGCCACCTGAATTCCCGCTTTCCGATACGTTTCAATCGCCGCCTGCGCCCCCGGCAGCTCCGGGGCCAGCGTTACATATTTCAGCAGACCGCGCCCGGCTTCGATGAAACGCTCAGCCAGTTCTCGGCTTGGATTCGGCATCCATTGCGGCGTCATAAACCCGGCGCCGGATTTCTTCAAGCTGAAACACGGCGCCTCCAGATTGATGCCCAGAATCTGTGCGCCCGGCATTTTTTCATGATGGACCAGATCCGCGATGCCAGACATGATCGCGCCCATTTTCTCCTCGGACCACAGCGATACCGTCGCCATAAACGAAGTGACGCCGCGGGAAGCATAGAACCGGGACAGCTTGCGGATTTCATCAATCGAGCCGGAATTGGCCAGATAATTTGTGAGATATCCGCCGCCCCCATGGGTGTGAATGTCGATGATGCCCGGCAAAATCGCCCAGGCTTCACTTCCTTCCGCTTCATTCAGCGATTCCGGCTGAATGGCGGTAATCGTATCTCCCTGAAACGTCAAACTGCCTTCAACGATGCCCTGTTCTGTCACGATCTGACGGGATAGTAGCTTTCTCATTCGTTTGTACCTTCTTTCTGCAATGCTCTGATTTCACTATAAAGAAGCAGCGCCTGAATTTCCATCAGAAAAAGTTCGGGTTTCAATGGAAACCAAAACCAGGGAAGAACCCATCCGGATCGTTCGCAGGACGAGCCTTATTCCTCATCTGCACGGAATTCATCAGGATAGAAACGGTTTTTCAGAATTCGATCTGAATCTGATCCCGCAAAGCTTCGACCCTTTCCCGCCGGGCGATCCCGCGGCTGAACGCCGTCGCGGTGCCGCAGGCGGCTGCCCAGCGCAGACTGTCTTCCAGCATGCAGGCAGGATTTTCAAGCGCTGCCAGAAAGCCTGCGACCATAGAATCGCCGGCCCCGACGGTACTGACGGTCGGGCCTGCCAGCGGCAGCTGGCGATAGACGCCGCCCCCGGCCGCAAAGAGGACTGAGCCTTCCGCCCCCATCGACACCAGGATATGCCCGGCGCCCTGATCCCGCAGCTCCTCAATCTGATCCGATATAGGCGCTTGAGGATTGGCAACGAGCTGGCGTAGTTCCGCAAGATTGGGCTTGATCAGAAACGGATGGAAGGGCAAGGTATCCCGCAGGAGTTCGCCTTCGGCGTCCACAACGACGCGAATGGCGGGATCCGCAGCCTGTGCCAGAATTTGTTGATAAATCGATCCGGGCAGCGTGGGCGGCACATTCCCGGACAGCACCAGCGTATCCCCGGGCTGAATCCGGCGGATCCTGTCTAACAGCGCTTCTCTTTCCGATGCGCTGACCTGGGGTCCCCGGCCGTTGATCTCCGTTTCCACTCCCGCACTGATTTTGACGTTAATCCGCGTCTGCCCCCTCGCACAGCGGATAAAATCCGCATTGACGGCCTGATCCCGCAGCTGGCGGATCAATTCCTCGCCGGTAAACCCGGCGGCGAAGCCCAGCGCCGTGGTTGGCACGCCCAGCTGCGCCAACATCAGCGACACGTTGATACCCTTGCCCCCGCCGATCAGACTCTCGGTGACACAGCGGTTCGTTGCTCCCAGCTTGAACGTTTCCATGGTGCAGTAATAATCCAGCGCCGGATTTAAGGTGACAGTATAGATCATAATTTTCCTCTTTTCTTCGTGCCGTTTTCCCTTCATCAAAAACCGCAGATGATTGAAAAAAACCTGAACCGGATAAGGTTCAGGTTCAATTCGTCACGCTTAGGCGAAATGCAGCTCGTAGCTCATTTCCGCCACGTGGCTGATCGTCTGGTAGACGGAGCAGTATTTCGTCGCCAGATCAAAGGATTTGCGGACCGCGTCTTCCTTATCCGTTCCGTGAATCGTTACGGTCAGATGCACCGTTTTTAAGGTTGTCGGAACCTCTGTGCGCTTTTCGCCTGCGACCACGATTTCCGCGCCTTCAATTTCAATCCGTTTCTTTTCCAGAATGCCTGAGAACGTCGCGTACAAACAGGACGCCAGCGCGCCGTAAAGCATGTCATAAGGCGCTGCCTCGCCCGCCCCGCGGCCGATCTTGACGCTGCCCTCGTCCAGCAGCAGCTCGCCGTTGAAGCCGTTGGCAAATCGAATTGTTCTTGATGTCATCTTTTTCGTTCCTCCTTTTTACTTCTTCATGAATCCGCAGGATTCCATTTCCGGTTTCCCTGCGCGTTCCTTCTTACTCTACGCTTTGACGATTATGTCGATGCGCTTACTGCTTAATCTGATGGAATGCCTGCTGCGCGGCGATCGCGCCGTCGTTGGCCGCGGTGACCACCTGCCGCAGCGTCTTGGCCGTCACATCACCGACGCCGTAAATGCCGGCCCGGGCAGTTTCCATATTGTTGTTGACCCGGATATAACCACGCTCGTCCAGAATCCCCAAATCCTGCGCAAATTCCGTGCACGGATCTGCGCCGATGTACGGGAACACCGCTTTGGTTTCCAGCTTCATCAGCTGCCCGTCATGAACGTTTTTCAATACGATGCCGCCGACTTTCCCCTCCTGTTCCAGAATTTCGACCGGAACATGGCTGCGGATGATGTCGATTTTCGGATTCTGTTCGATCGCCTGCTGGATGATCGGCTCCGCACGGAAGACGTCCCGGCGGATCACGATGTGAACCTCGCTGGCAAATTGTGTCAGATATAACGATTCCTCAAGCGCGGAATTGCCGCCGCCGATGACCGTCACCGGCTGATCGCGGAAGAAGCTGCCGTCGCACACCGCGCAATAGGATACACCCTTGCCCGTCAGCTCTTTCTCATTTGGAATGCCCAACAGCCGCTCGCGCGTTCCCGTGGCGATGATCACCGCCGGAGCGGTATAGATCTGACCATCCGCGCAGACCACCTGCTTGATCGGACCGTCGATGATTTTTTCGACGTCGCCATAGAGATATTCCGCGCCGAAATGGGTGGAATGCTCGAACATCTGATACGCCAGCTCCGCGCCGTTAATCTCCTTGATTCCCGGCCAGTTCTGAATTTCAAAGGTTTTAATCATCTTGCCGCCGGGCGCCGCTTTTTCCAACATCGCCGTTTTCAGACCTGCACGACTGGCATACACCGCCGCGGTCATGCCGGCGGGACCGGCGCCGATGATGATTACATCATATTGTAAGTCCATGCAAGATCCTCCTTCACCAGTGCTTCCACCTGCCGCAGATCGTCGATGATCCGGTTCGGTTTCTCCTTTTCCAGCTGTTCCCGGCGTTCCAGATTAAACAGATAACCGACCGAGAAGACGCCGGCATTACGGGCGGCCTGAATATCCATCGGACTGTCGCCGATGTAGATCACGCTGTCGTGACCCTCGTTGACCAGCCGGCAGGCCGTCAGAATGCCTTCCGGATCCGGCTTGCCGTTTTGCACATCATCATGACCGACGATCACATCGAAATAATGATCCATGTGATTCAACGTCAGCCCCAGCAGAACCATTTCCTTAACCTTCGTGGACACAATGCCCAGCTTATAGCCCTGCGCTTTCAGACTTTCCAGCAGCTCGACCGCTCCGTCCATCGGCTTAACCAGATCGGCGTGCGCGGCGCGGTTGTGCTCGCGGTATTCTTTGACCAGCTGCTCGGTATCCTGCTCTGGGAAATATTGCGCAAACATCGTCTGCAGCGAAGGCCCCAGCACTGCCAGCTGTTTATCGCGGGTGAATTCTTCTTCTGTTCTGTACTTTTTAAACAGTTCGCGGTAGCTCTTTAAGATCGCCGGTTCCGTGTTCAGCAGCGTTCCATCCAGATCGAACAGAATCACCGGCTTCGGATTTTTCATGACCTTGCGGAAGACGCCGAGCATCCCCAGCAGACCGACGATGATGAAGACGACCGAGATCACCTGCGCCATCCGCAGCCGGCCGAACATCAGACTGTCTGTACGCAGACCCTCGACGACGATCCGCACCGCCCCATACCAAAGCAGATAGGCGTAGACCATATCGCCGCGCTTGGGTTTGGAATATTTCTTATAGACAAACACGATCAGAATGAAGCCCAGAATATCGCCGACACTTTCATAGAAGAACGTCGGTTCACGGTAGGCTCCCTGGATATACATCTGGTTTTTAAACCACTCCGGGAAAAACCGGTAGAAGGATTCGCTGACCGTGCGGCCGAACGCCTCCTGATTGATGAAGTTGCCCCAGCGGCCGATCCCCTGCGCCAACAGCACATTCGGCACGATCGCGTCAGCCATCCGCATGAAATTGATCTTATGCTTGTGCGCATACCACAGACCGAACAGCACCCCGCCGAACAATCCGCCCTGGATCGCCAGACCGCCCTCAAACGTATAGAGAATATGGATTGGATTGGCCAGGTAATATTCCAGGTTATAGAACGCGCAGTACCACAGCCGCGCGCCGATCAGACCGCAGATCAGACAGCCGAGGAACAGGTCCTCTGCGGTTTCGGCTTTGTACCCCATCTTTTTAATTTCCTTGACGCAGAAAGAATACGCCAGGATCGCTCCGCAGAGGATGATCACTGCGTACCATTTAATTGACAGACTTCCGATAGCGATAAAAGTCTGCGGATCAGGAAAAAACTGCATTGTCGATTACTCCTTTTCTGTTTCCGGCGGTACGGCATTGGCGGCGTTTTGCCGCTCGATGTAGTCGTACACCCGGTTTTCAAACGCTTTCGCGCTGTCAAAGCCCATTTCTTTCAGGCGGAAATTCGTGACCGCCGATTCGATCAGGACCGCGATCGTCCGGCCTTCTTTAACCGGCAGCACGATCTTCGGTACGTCGACCTCCAGAATGTGCATGAACTGTTCCGTTTCAATTCCCACCCGCGCATACTCTGCGCTGGAATCAAACTTCTCCAGCGACACGACCAGGTCGATCGTTGCCGAAGGCAATAACGCGCTCGCGCCGAACATCTTGGCAACGTCGATGATACCGATGCCGCGGATTTCCAGCATTCCCTGAAGCAGCTCCGGGGAATGACCGATGATGCTATTGTGGACGCGGACCACGTCGACGCGGTCGTCCGCGACGAGAATGTGACCCTTACGGATCAGTTCCAGCGCGGTTTCACTCTTGCCCATGCCGCTTTCGCCGCAGATCAGCACGCCCTTGCCATAGACGCTGATCAGGACACCATGAATACTGTCGGACGGTGCCAGACGTTCGTCCAGAAAGCTGATCAGATCGACCATCAGCCGCGAGGTCGTCATCGCCGTGCGGAAAATCGGGAAATTCTTGTACCCCGCGACTTCCAGCAGCACCGGCGGACATTCGCGGTGATGGGTGAGAATGATCGTCGGCGTATACCCGTCGGTCAGCTGTTCAAAACGCTCTCGCTGGATTTCCACGGAGAGCGTGTCGATATACGCTTGTTCTTTATCGCCGATGATGACGATCCGGCGCGGCTCGGTATGCTTATAGAAGCCCGCCAGCTCTAAGCCCGGACGATTGACATCCGGTACAATCACCCATCGGTTTAATGATTCCTCATTGCCAGAGAGCTGTTCAAATTTAAAATAACTTTGCAGCTCGCTGATCATGACCTTGCCTTCGTATTCCATAGCCTCATCCTTTCTCAAGCATGGATTTCAGATATTGGCCGGTATAGCTCTTTTCCACCTTGACGATCTGTTCCGGCGTGCCCTTGGCGATGATCGTGCCGCCCTGGTCGCCGCCTTCCGGGCCAATATCAATGATGTAGTCGGCGCATTTAATCACATCGAGATTGTGCTCGATGACAATGACCGTATCTCCATTATCGACGATTCGCTGTAAGACCGCAAGTAATTTTTTAACGTCGTGGGTATGCAGGCCGGTCGTCGGTTCATCCAGGATGAAGACGGTCTTGCCCGTCGCCTTGCGCTGAAGTTCGCTCGCCAGCTTGACACGCTGCGCTTCGCCGCCGGACAACGTCGTCGCCGGCTGGCCCAGCTTGACGTAATCCAGGCCGACGTCATGCAGCGTCTGAAGCTTGGATTTAATGCGGTGGATGGAGGAAAAGAACTCGATCGCTTCCTCAACCGTCATCTCCAGCACGTCGTAGATGTTCTTCCCTTTATAGGTGACCTGGAGCGTCTCCTCATTGTAGCGCTTGCCATGGCATTCCTCGCACGGTACGTAGACGTCCGGCAGAAAGTGCATCGAAATGCGCTTCACACCGTCGCCCTGACATGCTTCGCAGCGGCCGCCGCGGACATTGAAGGAAAAGCGCCCCTTGTCATAGCCGCGCAGCTTCGCTTCCGGCGTCTGGGTAAACAGATCGCGGATATCATCGAACACCCCGGTGTAAGTGACCGGATTGGAACGCGGGGTGCGGCCGATCGGATCCTGCGAAATCTCAATCACCTTGTCGATGTTTTCCAAGCCCAGGATCGCTTTGTGCTTGCCCGGCTTGATGCGCGTGCGGCCGAGCGAATGCTGCACGGCTTTGCACAGGATTTCATTGACCAGTGAGGATTTGCCGCTGCCGCTGACGCCGGTGACGACGGTCAGGGTGCCTAACGGGAACTTGACGTTCACATTTTTCAGGTTGTTCTCCTGCGCGCCCTTGATTTCCAGAAACAAACCGTTGCCCTTGCGGCGCTTGGTCGGAACGTCGATCTTTTTGCGGCCGCTGAGATATTGGCCGGTAATCGAGTTTTCACATTGCATGACTTCCTGCGGCGTTCCGCTGGCGATCACTTCGCCCCCATGCACGCCCGCACCCGGTCCGATATCGACGATCCAGTCGGATTCCATCATCGTTTCCTCGTCATGCTCGACGACGATCAGCGAGTTGCCCAGATCGCGCATATTCTTCAACGTCTTGATCAGTCTCGCGTTATCACGCTGATGCAGCCCGATCGACGGCTCGTCCAGCACGTACAGTACGCCGGTCAGCTGTGAGCCGATCTGCGTCGCCAGCCGGATCCGCTGCGCCTCGCCGCCGGACAACGTGCCCGCCAGCCGGTCCAGCGTCAGATATTCCAGACCCACGTCCTTCAAGAACGTCAGCCGGCTGACGATTTCTTTGATGACCAGTCTTGCGATCTCCGCCCGCATCGGATCGAGCTGCAGGTTTTTCATAAAGTCCAGCGCCTGAATGACCGACATCGTCGTCCATTCATAGATGTTCTTGCCGCCCACGCGCACGCTCAGCGCCATCTCGTTCAGCCGCTTGCCGCCGCACTTCGGACACGGCGACTCCGCCATGAACGAAGCGTACCATTCGCGCGACATCGTCGAGGTCGTTTCGACAAAACGCCGCTCGATCAACGTCTTGACGCCTTCAATGTAATCGTTGCGGCTGAAGCGGTTGCCGGAACGGGAAGCGATGCTGTAAGCAATCGGTTCTTTGGAACCGTATAAAACAATTTCCAGTTCTTCCGGCGTGAAATCCTGGATCGGCTTATCCAGGTCGATATGGTAATGCCGGCACAAGGTATTGAATGTCTGCCATTCAATGTTCTCCGTGTCGACAATATTTTTGTAATACACGATGCCGCCCTTGCGGATCGACTTCGACCGATCCGGAATCAGATAATCAATGTCCACTCGCTGGGTGATGCCCAGACCCTTGCATTCGTCGCACGCCCCCAGCGGCGAGTTAAACGAAAATAACCGCGGTTCCAGACGCGGAACTGAAAAGCCGCACTTTGGACAGGAATAATTCTGAGAGAACAACAGCTCGTCTTCGCCTGCCAGCACCACGACGATGCCATTGGCCAGCTTCACTGCCGTTTCCAGTGAATCATGCAGCCGGGAGCGGATACCGTCATTCTTCACAATCCGGTCAACAACGACGTCGATCGAATGCTTTTTGTTTTTCTCTAATGGTTTGACGTCTTCCAGCAGAATCATCTGTCCGTCGACGCGGGCCCGCAGATAACCATCCTTCAACAGTTTCTCAAAGACATCCTTAAATGTTCCCTTTTCCCGATGCGCCACCGGAGCCAGGATCTCCAGCCGCGTCTTTTCCGGCTGTTCCATAATCCGGTCAACCATCTGCGTGATCGTCTGGGAAACGATCGGTTCGTTATGAACCGGGCAATACGGAACGCCCACGCGGGCATACAAAAGCCGCAGGTAATCGTAGATTTCCGTGACCGTGCCGACAGTCGAACGCGGGTTGTTGCTCGTGGTCTTCTGATCAATCGAAATCGACGGCGACAAGCCTTCGATCAAATCGACGTCCGGTTTCTCCACACCGCCCAAAAACATCCGCGCATAGGCGCTTAACGACTCGACATACCGACGCTGTCCTTCCGCATAGATCGTATCAAACGCCAGCGACGTTTTCCCTGATCCGGACAAACCTGTCATGATGACCAGCTTATCCCGCGGGATCGTCAGATCAATATTCTTAAGGTTGTTTTCACGCGCGCCTTTAATCACAATTTTATCATGTTGCATGTTCTTACACCTCGCTTCATATAGCTTTCCCAAGAGTGCTTCTATTGTACATCATTCTTTAAAAAAATGCTTGGGAATGACTACTTCCTCCTTATTATAGAGGGTGAGCGGGACTGCCGCAAGCTTTTCTTGAACGATATTCAAGTTAAATTCATGAATTTCAACAATCGTTGACAAAGACGTCAGCTTTTCATCACCTGTTCGTGATAGAATAGAGGAGATAAAAAAAGGAGGCTGCCATGAAAAGCGCTGAAGAGAGAAAGCAACAATCCATCGCTTTGCTGAAAGAGCAGGGCGTGCCTTATATTGAACATCTGCCAGTCATTGAAACCGCCGACGACGTCCGCCTGCGCAGCGCCGAGGAAATCGCGCGCCGGGCGATCTGCTGCCTGATCACGATCCAGCTGGCCTGCGATTTACAGAACCAACAGGACGTTGAGGACTCGCGATTGTTTATGACTGGACTGTTAGACCGCTTCGGCGTTCGGCTGTTTCTGACGGAGAAAGAAAAAGCGATCTTTAACGATACGGCAACGGAACAGGACTGGGTCAACATGGTTTGGAAATACGAAGCCTACTGGCCGCTGATCTGGGCGCTGGGTCTGGTCGATTCGCTGGCCTTCCCGGATCAGATCTGCGATTGTCAGAAAGCAATCGAAGTCGTCAGCACCAAAGCGACGTTTGACGAATTCATGAAGGACGTGCAGCTGCGGCCGATCGACGACATTCTCGACGAAGCGGATTTAATCTTCCGCTATGACTGGGCGTGCGTCGACGCGCGGATCAAAGGCGAACCGGCTCCGGCCGGCTTGAACAGCGAAGTCGTCTATGAACGGCATTGGGGACTGAACTGGCTGATCGACGTCGACGGACAGAATGACTGGGATCACGTCAGCTGCAATACCTGAAGTGAAATCGGCGATCTTTATTTAAGGAGACGGCTTTACCTGCGGAATACCGCAGGAAAGCTGTTTTTTTTGATATCCTTTTCAGCTTTGTTTGATCTTGGAAATTTTTCTTAAATCAAAAAGACACGAACCCCTTCCTTTGACAGCTGCTTGCCTGAAAAAGGAGAAGACGTGTCTTTTTTATCCGTTTATTCAATAGGATTATCGGTGATCACCCATGAAAAACAAGCCGATAACGCCCGCGCCGGTATGACTGCCGATCACCGGTCCGGTATAACTGATCAGCGACTGGGAAATACCGAAGCGGTCTTTCACCATCTGCGCAACCTGTTCAGCTTCCGGCTGGACATCGCCCTGGCAGATCATGAAAATCTCATCTTTGTCTTTCCAGCTGCCCATTTTTTCTTCCATCAGATCTACCAGCGTCTTCAATGATTTATTGCGGCCGTGGACTTTTCCGATCACCTGCAGCGTGCCGGCGTCGTCGACATGCAGGATCGGTTTGATACTGATCATTGAGCCAACAATGGCGGCGGTCTTCGACACCCGTCCGCCGCGGTAGAGATGATTCAGATCATCCACGGTAAACACATGGCAGACGTTCAGCTTATGCGCTTCAATCCACGCCGCCGTTTCATCCAGCGAAGCGCCGCTGACTTTCATCTGATTGGCCTGATAAAGAAGCAATCCCATTCCCGTTGAAGCGCACAACGAGTCGATCACGACGATCCGGCGGCTGAAGCCTTCCTCACTCAACATCTGTGCCGCGATCCGGCAGCTGTTGTACGTGCCGCTAAGCGCCGATGAGAAGCACACGCACAGAATGTCTTTATCCTGCCGCGCCGCTTCGCGAAAGCCCATCAAGGCCGCTTCAGGATTCACCTGGGAAGTGACTGGCATTGCGCCCTGCCGGAGCTTGTCATAAAATTGCGTCATCGGCAGGCTGTCCGCCAGCGTATAGGTATGATCGTCAAGTGTATAAGTCAGGGATAAAACAGGAATCTGATTCTCGCGATAGAAAGACTCCGGCATATCCGCCGTGCTGTCAGTCATCAGAATAAATTCGCTCATAGGAACTTCCTCCTCGTTATAAACTACAAGTCATGGTGTTTTTTTATCATTTTGGAGAATAAGCAACACCTGGTACTTATTGGATGATAGAAGTATAAGCCCTATCGTTATCTGAAACAACGGTCAGATTCTTGTGCAGCGTGGTTTATGTGACTTATTTCACAGCATTTGTTGTTTTATTAAGAAATTTTTCTGCTCTGGAATGAAATAGAAAGGCTTTTATTCAACAAACCTGCTTCTTTATTGACATAAGCAACACATGGGGATTATACTAGGCTCAAATCAGGTGAGGATATGGAAAAAAACTTAAATGCAAAAGACAAGCGCGTGATCAAAACACGAAAAGCAATTATCGGCGCAACCATTCAACTTATGGGCGTTAAACGAATCGAACAGATTACTGTTAAAGAAATAGCGGATACCGCGTTGATTAACCGCAAGACCTTTTATACTCATTATGATTCGATTTACGATGTTCTTAACGATATTGAAAACGAAATCATCCAATCGCTGATTCAGATTCTGGACAGTACGGATTTTTCCGCAGAACGGCTGAATCCGTATCCCCTGTTCGAGAAATTAACGGCGATGATCAATCAGGACGCGGAGTTTTTCCATTGTCTGCTTCAATCCTCAGGGCATAGTCACTTGTTAAATAAAATTAAAGGCGTCATCAAAGATCATCTTCTGATTCAATTTGATAAATACTTCCCCAACGATACGGTTTTGCCGCAATATGTGCTGGAATTCATCGCATCCGGTTTGATCGCTGTTTATCAGCAGTGGTTCGATGCGAATGAATCAGAGCCTTCATTGGAAGAGATTTCCAAAATCACCGGTTTGCTTATCTTTGACGGTGTCAACGGCGTGTTTCGTCAAAAGCAGCAGGAATTACTCGATGCCGCAAACTCACATTCGCAGAGTTTTCAGTAAAATGCAAGAGGTCACTCCCAGCCAGTGGGGCGTTCGCTTTTTTCCGACTTTCCCCTTTTGAAACCGGGGATTTCGCATCGCAGCTTGATCGGTTCTGGAACACTTTATCTGAACACATTGTAAAAAACCTGTTGATTCTGTCCTTCAACAAGGCAAAATCAACAGGTTTTTTTATGAGAATCCCAATATTCCGTATTTCTTATTTATACGGCTTATCCATCTTTAAGTGCGGATAACGGGGAACAATCTCTTCATTCACCGCCTGATCCAGAGCTTGAAGCAGCGTGCTGAAATGCCGGGGATCAAATTTTTCGATCATGTCCTGCAGCAGCTTTAAACCTTTCTCTCCGCGCTGTTCGCGTTCTTCTTCTGTAACAGAATACTCCAGTCCGCCATGTTCTTCTAATTCCGCATAGAACGAGCCGAATCCGCCGGTGCCGGAATTCAGTTTATGCAAATCTTTCTTAAACCATTGTTTCGCATTTCCTTCCCGGCGTTTAGTCAGGAAGGCTTCCCGATCAAAGTCAGGCAGAACCGGAATGAATTCCAGCTGATTCATCGCTTTATACGCACCATACATCAAATCTGTGAATGTTTCCATGCGATCCTCGCCGCATTCCCAACCGTTTTCCCTTGCGATTTCCATGACGTGGCCCAGCTCCAGATGACATATTGGATTCTGTGTTTCATGAAAAAAATCCATGCAGACGGAATTGATCGTCAGATAGGCCGGTCCATGCATGCTCAGGAAAAAGATCCGCTTGAATCCCAGTTTATAAAAGGCATAAACCAGAGTTTTCAGGTAATCATATCCCGCTTTAATGGAGATATTCACCGTACTTTGTCCGATCGCGGTTGCCCCGGCATGAAAAAATGGAAGATTAATTACCGCCAAACCGTCAGCCTTCTCCGCCATCATGATAGCGGCGGCTTCTGCCAGAATGGATTCACAGTCCACCGGAAGCTGACCGTGAAGTTCAGTCACCCCGACGCTCATAAACAGCGTATCCCCGCCGTTTTTCAAATATTCCGTAATTTCTGCGTCAGTGCATTTATTGTAGATTCTTGTTCTCATTGTTCATCCTCCTTATTTTCAATTATATTTCTTCACAAATTGAGCCGCAAGCTTGACGTCGCTGCGATCAGGAAAGAAATTTTCCGCTTTATTACTACTAATTCCTGACCTTTGTCATTAAATTAACAATCCCTATGCAAAGCGTCCAATTTCAAAATTTTCGCACATCAGCAAAAAGTCCATGCACAGGGAGGAGCGCATGGACTTTCTTTACTTATTTCTTTTACCTGACTTTATTGGACAAGATGTTGTACAATTCGACTTTTAATTTTCAACGAGGTCCTTTACAATACTCTGACGATAATCTGAAGCCCATGGCTTCTCATCCTTCCTATCTCCCTTTCTGATTTCCGAACGCTCCTTATTTTTTCTTCTGGAATGCGATGTAATCCCGATACCAGTAATAGCTCTTCTTCGGTATACGCTGGCAATGATTCGCATAGTCAACATGGACTAATCCATAACGTTTCTCATACCCGTTGATCCAGCTGTAAAGATCCATTGTACTCCAGACATAATAACCTTGAAGGTTACAGCCTTCTTCTTTCGCTCTGGCAAAATAATCGAGATACTCTTCAAGGAAAGCAATCCGTTCCGAATCATTGATTTCTCCTGATTCACTTTGTTCTTCAAACATCCCATGACCGTTTTCCGTAACGAAAACCGGAACGTTGTTATACTCATCGCGTAAACGAATTAATGCGTCATATCCGCATTTTGGATAAATCTCGCGGCCCCAGGGATTTTTGCGGGTTGTCGGATCAATATCCGGTTGAAATAAACCTTTGACCGTCACCCCTTCCAGGGCCTGACTCTGCCGTGGATCATTGTTGACAACCATTTGTGTTTCGCCAAATTCATACGGTTTTACCAGCTTTCTCGCGTAGATATTATCGCCGATCCAGTCAACGGTATATTCCTTGATTAAGTCCAGGTCTTCCTGCCTGACAAAGGACAGATCAACCCCTAACTTGCGCAGCGTTTCGCCTAATCCTTCCGGAAACTTCCCCAAGACGGCAGCGCCAATCAGCCAGCCGTGAAACAACATATTGGCATACCGCTTCGCTTCCTGGTATTCCGGCGTATCTTTCAAGATATCGGCTCGGCTCGCTCCGGAATTTACAATCCCAATTTTAGCTTTAAGATTCAGTTTACGGAATTCCCGGACCGCCATTGCATTGGCAACCATGTTGTGATAACAGACCTTAACAAGATTCTGAACATCCCCGACATGATTCGGCGGGTAATTCCCGACCAGATAGGAACAATAAGAATTATGGTTCGGTTCATTGATCGTTGCATAATATGGAATCCGATCACCGAAAATTTCGAAACACCGCTTGCAATAAGCTGCGAATTTCGCCATGGTTTCCCGTTTTTCCCAGCCTTCCGCCCCAATATAGCTTGGCAGATCATAGTGAAGCAGAGTCACGTTCGGCACAACCCGGTACTTCTCGCAGATATCCAGAACGCGTTGGTAGAAAGTGACGCCCGCCTGATTAACGATACCATCATCCCGGGGAAAAATCCGCGCCCAGCTGATTGAAAAGCGAAACGTATTTTGCCCGCCTTCCGCCAGCATGCGGATATCTTCCTCGAAATGATGATAGAAATCGCAGGCTGTATCCGCTGTGATCCCCTTTGTGTTTTTATCGCTGTGAACAAAATCATCCCAAATACTTGGACCTTTGCCATCCTCCTGCCATGCGCCTTCGCATTGATAGGCCGCTGTCGCTGATCCCCACAACATCTGATCGCCGTCTTTCATCTTTTTCATTGATTATCCTCCTTTGTATTGATCCATCGCTTTAAACATAATCCATTTTGATTAAAGAATTGCCTTTCGCTTATCGAAAATCCGTTACCTTGTTCCTGTCGTACCATTTCTTGGCATGCTTTCCTTTTTCAGAACGATCCGCGTCGCAAGGAAAGACACGGCCATCCCGATCAATGCGGTAACGATTGCGATCAAAACGTAATTAATATTCCCATTTTGATCGACGAAGAACAACAAGGTCAGCCATCCCGGACACCCGCCGTGAACAAATGTTTTCAGCTGGAAGAATCCTGCGAAAAGTCCCGCGCAGGCTGCGCCTATGGCATGGCCGATCATACATTTTGGATGCGAGATCAGCTGACCATAGAATGCGGGTTCTGTAACCCCACACAAGGCTGTCACTCCGGAAGAAACAGCCGTCGCTTTCTGTGCTTTGTCCTTCATGGTCGTAGCCAGCGCCAACGTTGTAGCGCCAACGCAGATATTGGAAATAAAGCCAATGACAATCGTCACCGGATTGTATCCGAGTTTATCAAGCAGTTCCAGAGCAATCGGATGCAGTCCTTTATCCAGGCCGAACATAACCATATAGGGATAGATCATCGACAACAATGGCAGCGCGATCATTCCCAGCGTATTGGATACCCATAAGACAAAATCCGCGACATACCCGCTTAACAAATTTCCAGCCGGAGCCAAAAGAATTAAAACGACAGGCGTGACAAGGATCATCGTTAACAGTGGTTTTAAGAAATAGGACAGAGTCTTAGGCAGAATCTTCTTCAGGCCTTTATCGACATAATACATCAGAACGACGCCCAGAATCACCGGCAAAATCGTCGATCGGTAGCTAACCTGCGGAACAGGGATTCCAAAAATATCGGGGATCAGTCCGCCTTCAAAGGTCGGTGCGATTAAAACAGCGCCAAGCATTGCACCCAGGATCGGCTGCATTTTCAGCTGCTGTGCCATCGTATATCCGATATAGACAGGCAGGAATTTAAAAGCGGCGTCAAAGATATTCAGCATCCATTGAGCAGTCCCGCTGTCAACGGAAACGCCGAAATAATTGACCAGTAAATTTTTAATCGCCAGAATCATTCCACCAGTAATCAGAGCTGGAATGATCGGCATGAATATCGGTGCGATAAAGTTGCTGAATTTTAACAGATAATATTGAAAATCACGTTTTTCCTCAGAAATTTCTGTTCTCTCTTCATCTGACTGGTCTTCGGGTTCCTCTGTTCCGGTCCAGCCACTGACCTCCAAAAACTCATTGTACGCATCATGAACATCTGGGCCAATGATCACCTGAATTGTTCCTGCCCGGACAATCAGCCCTGAGGAATTTGGGAGGTTTTCCAACTTTTCCATTTGGATGAGATCTTTGTTTTGATAACTGACGCGCAGCCGGGTTGCACAGTGCGTAACATACGTGATGTTCCTTCTGCCCCCGATGTTTTCCAAAAGCTGTTCAGATAGTGCCGTATACTTTGACATCTTAGTTCCTCCTTTACGACTATCTAACTGCTGGATTCAGACAGCCTTCTGCAGTCAGCTGTCCATTCGATTCGCGCTAATCTGATCCATGTATCAAAAATAAACTAATGTCTATTCTGATCCCTGCTGTTGTTGAGACGGATTAAATGAATCATCAGATACATTTTTTCGTCTTCGTTGATTTCATATTGGCAACGATTTTCAATCATCGTTATGATTTGTTCTGCACAACGTCGTTCTGATTCATGAGATTTTTCCATATTCACCAAAACGTTATCGAATAACAAACTGGACGGCTCACTTTCATCATTGCAGAATACCCGCTGTATTAAGAACCGACAGTGTGTCATGAACCGATCAAAAGCAACAGTATCTTGATCAATGTTCAGCGTCTGAGCAACACCACGGGCAATCTCTGTCATCATCGTGGTAATCTCATAAATTTGTGGCATCTGACAATTCATCTCAGCATTGATGATGTGCAGTGCGATGAAATTGGCTTCTGAATCCGGAATCTTGATCCGCAGCCGGATACGCAAGGCATGAACAGCAGCCAAACCCAGCTTGTACTCTTCACGATATAAATTTTTTACATTGATAAGCAATGCAGGATCAAACTCCACGCCAGCTTTAACACGTTCGCTTGTGGTATATAGATGATCCGTCAATGTGACGTAAATAAAGTCGTTGATTTTCTTTGTCGATTTCTTCTTAATCTCGGTAATAATCTGATCTGCAGCTAAAATGTACGGCAATGGCGTATTTTTAACAATAGATTGAAACTTATAATTCGTCTCTTTTTCCAGGCAGAATACTTTTTCAATCTTTCGTTCATCAATTACGTCATTTTTGCGAATGCCAAAACCAATTCCACCACCGACAAGAATGATTTCCTCACCTTTATCATTTTTGGAAAGAATGCTATTGTTGTTAAATATTTTAACCGCAATCATAATCCCTCACCTCTTTCGCTATAACACTGAAAATACAGGTTCATTAGTTTGAACTGGACCCTGATCGCAAAGCAGCTGGATCTTTCGATTGGTTGCGATCAACATCAAAGTCGGATCATAATTCATTTCCTCAATATATGAAAAATCGACGATCATTAACAGATCTCCACATTGCACAAAATCGCCAAGCTTTACTGCTTCGTGAAAGGGTTTACCCTGCAGTTCCACGGTATCGATTCCAATGTGGAGTAAAAATTCAGAACCTTCCTCTGATTGAATACCTAAAGCATGTTTCGTTTCAAACAGCATGACTATTTTTCCAGCAACAGGACTGAATATTTGATTATTCTCAGGCAGAATCGCAATCCCATCGCCAAGCATCCGTTTTGAAAAAACTGGATCAGTAACAAAGTCTAAACTTTCTGCGATCCCCGCGACGGGAGCAAATACTTTCATAAAACCACTCCTTTTAAATACAGAAAAGACCTATCCGCAACGATGTGCAAATAGGTCTCGCTTGTTTAACACAATAACAATCCTAATGTGCTTTCTATAATGTATTTCTATTATCGCAAACAATGTAAGCGTTGTCAATGTGTTTTATTTATTTGTTAATTATTACCTTTGTGTATTCAAAGCTTGTTTCCGTGAATCAGGCACCGAGGATTTAATAAAAAAAGGCTCCCAGAGAAAGGGAACCGGAGAACCTGGCAACGAGCTACGTTCACTATGGCAGGCATAG